>URWP01000267.1 GCA_900551645.1 uncultured Bacteroides sp. | reverse complement strand
GACGCGTCCGGTAGTTCACCTCCCCCTGAATGATGTTTTCATTTTCAAGGGTAAACAGCCGGCAACGATCTATGATATAATCATCGGAGATACCCCAGTTCACCTTTTCTGTGGGTTTCGGATTGTCACTGGGGTAAATGTTACCTTCTATATCCCGCAAAGGAACGATGATGTTCTTGGAATCAATACAGTTTGCATCAACCGTCAGTTCGTAATGCAGGTACCTTATCAGTACCATGCAGCAAGCCAGGCTGAATGCCAAGCCCAACAGGTTGATGATGGTATACGATTTGGCGCGTGTCAGAAAGCGCCAGGCATAAATCAGTGTTTTCATTTCTTCGTTATATTTTAGTTGACCAGGTTTCAGGTACTAGTTGACTAGACTCCTCGTTTTTAACTTTTAATTATTAATTATTAACTGATTAAGTCTTATTCCCTTTTGATTACTTCTGCCGGATTAATCCGTGCTGCACGATTCACTTGCCAGAACAAAGTACCTAGCGAAATTACGGCTACAATTACGATAGCTAATAGAAAGATTCCGATACCCAACGGTTCCTTGACCGCAAAATTTTCCGTATAACGATAGATGAAGGTTATGGCGACAGGTATAGCAATGATAAAGGCAACTCCCAATAACCATAGATACTTACGGAAAAGCAACCGATATAAATCTTTTTTTTGTGCACCGTTCACTTTCCGGATACCGATTTCACGGTACCGCTGACGAATGTCGAACAACGATATGCCGAACAATCCTAGACTGGATACCAGTACAGCAATAGCGGCGAATAACATATAGACAGAAGCTACCCTCCGGTCAGTATCATAGATTTTCCGGATATTTTCTTCCAGAATCTGATATTCAAAATCCTCGCTACCGTAAATCTCCTGTTCCGTTTTCCGGAGATATTCCAATACCTTATTCAGCTTACCGGGAACACAGGCTATCTGATAGACATCACCGCTCATGGAATTTCCAACAAAATACACGGTAGGTTTCTTCCCCAATGAAAGATGTCCTCCATAATAGTCTTTTACTACAGCCGATACCGATAAGGAGCTGTTACCTAAGCCACGTGTCGCCATAGGAGTCTCTTCCTTGATGACGGCATCCCTGCAACTTTCATATCCCATTGCCTTTAAAGCAGATTGATTCAATACAACGGCGCTGAACAACCCCCTATCTTCAGACATATCAGGCAAGGCTCCTTCCACAAAACCGATATCGTATACCTTAAAGAAATGAGGTGAGGCCATACGCATAGTCAGTTTCATCTTCTCTCCCTGTCCATTTATGAAAACACCTTCATAGTCACCGTTCAGAATGTCCGCAAAACTGGCTTCCCAAGCTTCTATATCGGGACAGGCATTCATTTTGTCGTCCAAAGCCTTAACCCGTTGCTGGCGCTGCCGGATGCTTTCAGGAGTATAGCTGCTATAGTCATTGGATTCGTAGACGAGTCGGGCTATCACAATATCTTTCGTACGGAACCCGGGATTCGTTTCAAGCATCAGATTCAATTGTCCATTGAAATAGAATGATAAGAGAACCAGCAGAAACGTCAATACATATTGTATGCAAAGGAATATCATACGCGAACGGATTGACTGCCTGCCCATGTTGACAGACCGGATTGATGCCAAAGGAGAAGCCAACGTATATTTCAGATACGGATATATCGAAGCCAGCACTGGTAAGAAAACCAGCAGAACTACCGATAGCCACAGGTCGAAAGGCGAATAGCTGATGGTATCACCGAACAGCCGGTTCATCCAGGGATGTGAGAGTTCGACAAGTACCCAGGCAATGAACAGGGCGCTTCCTACCAACAGAAAGTTTTCGGTCCATATCTGCCGGAAAAGATGACTCCTTTTGGCTCCAAAAACCTTCTTCAGACCGTATTCCCTACCCCTTCGTAGCATCGTAATCAGATAGATATTGATGAAATTAAGGACACCGGCAAGCAATAACAGCATACATACACCCCATAATATCCAGAAGTAAAAACGATTCCCTACAACAAACATATCGGTTTCATCATGCTGCATGCTCCGGTCCCAATAGATGTCCTCTACCGGAATGAATTCAAAAGTAAATTTCCGGCTGTCATATTGCGGAGGATTGATATAACGGGGAATCCTGCCAATTTCAGCCAAGTGATTCATGTCCGTTCCCGGGAAGAATGTATAAAATTCAAGTCCCATCCGGTTCCATGCATTTTCATCCGATAACCGTTGGGAAAGAATCAGGTCAAAATTCAGGGAGGTCTTGTTGGATGGGCGGGCCAGCACGCCCTCTACAATTACATCCTTACCGTTGGAATACCGCAGGACTTTTCCTACCGGATTCGTATTTTCCCCGAATATCCTGGTGGCAAAATCCTTCATCAACAACGCCGAGTTTGGAGCTGCCAGGGAGGATTCACCTTGAACCAACGGGTAATGGAACAGTTGCAGGAATACACTGTCCGTTACAATGACTCTTGCCGCGAAGCGGTGATTCCCTTCCAGCACATAGTCCTGATTCAGCGGTATCACCTGGGTATAATGTTCGATACACGTCGGATCAATCCATACGCTATCTTGTTGATGGACAACCTGTCCCTGATAAGCGTTTCCCATGACTATGTTTTTCACTCCATACACATGCTCCCGGTCGATACAATGCGTATCTACCGTCTGCTCTTGGTGAAGGTATCGTGTCAAGACAATGCAACAAGCCAGACTGAACGACAAACCTATCAGGTTGATGAATGTATACGATTTGGCGCGTGTCAGGAAACGCCAGGCATAAATCAGTGTTTTCATATCTTCGTTATTCTTTTAGTTGACCAGGTTTCAGGTACCAGTTGACTAGACATCTGATACCAGTTGACCAGCCCCCTCGTTTTTAATTTTTAATTATTAATTCCCTAAAGTACCAGCTCTTCCGCGTCGCCAAAGTTATCATATCCTGTCGTAATTACCCAATCGCCGGGTTGTAACCCTTCGGTAATTTCATACTGGACGGGGTTTTGGCGCCCGATGGTGATAGGTACTTTCACCGCACGGGTCTTGTCGGCATTCAACTTGTAAATCCAGTTTCCACCTGTCTGCTGGTAGAAATTGCCGCGTGAAACCACCAACGCCTTTTCCGGTTGTCCCAGTTCAATCTGCACCCTGAAGCTCTTTCCCAGACGGACATTTTCCGGCAGGCTGTCCGTGAATACCAGGTCCACCTCAAACATACGGTCTTTCACTTCGGGTACAACCTTCGTAACCTTCAGCGGATATTTCCGGTTCTGGTAAGAAATAGTGGCAGGAAGTCCGGTAGTAACCCGGTCGATGTAATACTCGCTAAGCGAGGTATGTATCTTGAACTGGTCCATCACTTTCACTTCGGCAATGTTCTCTCCGGCACCGACTTTCTGACCGGGAGTCACTTTCACGAAACTCAGTTGCCCGTCAACCGGAGCACGGACTACCAGTTCCTCTACCCGATTCTGACTCCGTTCCATCTTCTTGTATTCCCGTTCCAGGTCATTTCGAAGCAGTTCCTTCCGGATAACCGTCATAGCCG
>URWP01000266.1 GCA_900551645.1 uncultured Bacteroides sp. | reverse complement strand
GCGCAAAGGTAGGTTTGTGAATAATGTGCGTCAAGGCGGAAAATAGTATGGTTACGTTCTATAACTGGGGATTTGGGTTACACTGTTATTTGGGGATAACTGCCAGTTTTCTGGTGGGTATCTTTCTCTTCTTTTTGCAGTATTTTTTCTGTCGCTGGTGGTTGGAACGTCATACACATGGCCCGATGGAGTATCTGTGGAAGCGGGCTACCTGGCTGAAATGAAGTTAAAATTCAGAGGAAGCTGAACGTGCATCGGCGCCCCACATCATCTTGTCGCGGAGCGTATTGAAGAAAGAATGATGGCATTGTTTTACGATGCGGATGAAATATTCCCCCCGGCGGATGGTGAGGCGGGTGCCTTCTCTACAGGTTTCGCTGCGTCCGTCTACAGCTATCAGAAAATTGTGGCTCCGGCTTTCTACATCGAGTGTGATTTCCCAGTCGTCACGGATAACAATAGGACGTACATTCAGTGAATGTGGAGCAACGGCGGTCAGGCTGATGGTGCCACTTTGAGGAACCAGAATAGGGCCGCCTACACTCAGCGAATAGGCTGTAGACCCTGTCGGGGTACTGATGACCAGTCCGTCTGCCTGATAGATATTCAGCAGTTCGCCGTTGATATAGGCATGGATGGTAATCATGGATGAACTGTCTCTCTTCAGAATTGCTATTTCATTCAGACCGTAGGGGTAGCCTTTCAGAACCTGTCCGTTACACGTTAGTTTCAGTACCCGGCGTGATTCTGCCTGATATTCTCCCCGGTAAATTTCTTCGAAAGTCTCTTCCATCTGGTCGGGTGAGATGTCTGCCAGAAAACCCAGACGTCCTGTATTGATTCCCAGAATCGGGATTTCCTTGTTGCCTACCCGACTGGCCGCTTTCAGGAACGTACCGTCGCCACCGATGCTCAAGACCATGTCTGCCGAAAAATTGTTTCCTTCGAATACTTCCAGTCCGCCTAAATCTGTCCGTGTATGATGTCTTAGAAAATCGTGAAATTCACTGCTGATACTGATTTGTGCTTCCTTGCGGCGAAGAATATCCAGCAGATGAGCAATGTGGGCAGATTTATGAGCCTGGAAGGCATTCCCGAAAAGTGCGAAACGTAAAGTCTTTTGCATGTCTGATAGCTTTTTTTATCGATAAATTCTGTCAATAACGTAACAAGTTTCTCACAAAACCTGCTAACTTTGCACGTTGTTGACGCAAAGATATAAATTTTAATGCAATATGACTAAATTAAGTGTGAATATAAACAAGGTAGCTACCTTGCGCAATGCCCGGGGAGGGAATAATCCTGATGTGGAAAAAGTGGCATTGGACTGCGAGGCTTATGGAGCTGAAGGGATTACGGTACATCCTCGCCCGGATGAACGTCACATCCGTTATGCCGATGTCTACGCACTCCGTCCCTTGCTGAAAACAGAATTCAACATTGAGGGATATCCATCGAAGGAATTTATCGATTTGGTGCTGAAAGTGAAACCTCATCAGGTGACACTTGTTCCAGATGCTCCCGACCAGATTACTTCGAACGCCGGATGGAATACGAAGGATAATCTAAGTTTCCTGACCGAACTGATGGATACGTTCGGCAATGCCGGCATCCGTACTTCTATTTTTGTAGGTACAGATGTAGAAATGATTGAGTATGCGGCGAAGGCTGGTGCAGACCGGGTAGAGTTGTATACAGAACCGTATGCTTCAGCTTATCCGAAAAATCCGGAAGCTGCCATCGCTCCTTTTATTGAAGCCGCACAGGCTACGCGCAAGCTCGGAATGGGACTGAATGCCGGTCATGACCTGAGTCTGGAGAATCTGAAATATTTCCACGAGAATATTCCATGGGTAGACGAAGTGTCTATTGGCCATGCCCTGATTTGTGATGCCTTGTATCTGGGATTGAAGAAAACCATTGAAGAATATAAAAACTGCCTCTGCTGATGATGACAACAATGTTAGTGGCTGCTGCTCAAGGCGTAGCCGATACTGTATCGGGTATGAACCCGGTACTGACCGAAATTTCGGGTGAACCTCAGATGAATCTTTGGGATATGGCCTGTAAGGGTGGATGGATTATGATTGTGCTGGCCTTGATGTCGGTGATAGCCTGTTATATCTTTTTTGAACGGGCGATTACAATCCGTAAGGCTGGGAAAGATGATCCGTTGTTCATGGAGCGTATCCGCGATTATATCAATACCGGTGAAGTGAAGTCGGCTATCAACTATTGCCGGATGACCAATACACCGGCTGCCCGGATGATTGAAAAAGGTATTTCACGTATGGACCGTCCTGTGGCTGATGTTCAAGCTGCTATAGAGAATTCCGGAAACATTGAGGTGGCTAAACTGGAGAACGGACTTTCCATTATTGCGACTGTATCCAGCGGTGCTCCGATGTTGGGCTTTCTGGGAACTGTGACGGGGATGGTTCGTGCCTTCTGGAATATGGCCAATGCGGGAAACAATATCGATATCACATTGTTATCGAGTGGTATTTACGAAGCTATGATTACTACCGTAGGTGGGCTGGTGGTAGGTATTGCTGCAATGTTTGCCTATAACCATCTGGTATATCGTGTGGATAAAGTTGTCAGCCAGATGGAAGCCCGTACCATGGCTTTCATGGACCTGCTGAACGAATCGAAAGATAAATAAGAGAGCGTATGGCATTGAAGAGAAGACAGAAAATATCGCCCAGTTTCAGTATGTCGTCTATGACCGACCTCATATTTCTGCTGCTGATATTTTTTATGATAACCTCTACCATGGTTTCACCGAATGCCATCAAGGTATTGTTGCCGCAAGGTTCGGAACAAACTTCGGCCAAACCGATGGCACGTGTGATTATTGACAAGGATTTGAACTACTACGGGGCGTTCGGCAATGAAGACGAAATGCCGTTGACCATGGATGAACTGACACCTTTTCTGCAGGAATGCGCGCAGAAGGAACCGGAAATGTATGTGGCACTGTATGCGGATGAGTCGATTCCTTATCGGGAAATTGTCCGGGTGCTGAACATCGCCAATGAGAATCATTTCAAGATGGTGCTGGCTACCCGCCGTCCCGACAAGAACTGATGGTAAGACATGAAGAAGAGTAAGATAACAGGAATTGTAGGAACGGTAGCAGTACACCTTATTATACTTCTGCTGCTTTTCTGGCTAACCCTTTCGCGTCCTGCTGTACAGGAAGAGGGTGGGGTGCCTGTTATGCTGGGAAATACGGAGATGGCTGCGGGTGATGCCGACCCTTATACGTTGACGGAGGTGGATGTACTTCCTCAACCGGAATCGGCGGTACCTTCCGAACCGGAAATGACCGAACCCGCGCCGGAACAACCGATGATAACACAGGATGATGAACCTTCTATCCAAGTGAAGAAAGAACAGCCGAAGAAACAGGAAAAGCCTAAAAAGGAACAGCCGAAGAAGGAGACGGTAACACAAAAGCCTCAGAAACCGGTGGCAAAACCGGCCGAAAAAACAGAAGCCGAGAAACGGGCCGAAGCTGAACGGGCTGCTGCAGAGGCTGCTTCCCGCAAAATAACCGGA
>URWP01000265.1 GCA_900551645.1 uncultured Bacteroides sp. | reverse complement strand
GATGCCGAACGGTACACCCAGACGACGGGAGGCCTCTTGTGCCACCAGCTGACCTACACGGGTAATCTTGAAAGCAGTACGTTTGATGGTCTCACACAATACTTCGAAACTTGCGCCACGGATGCTTTCCAAAGCATATTTCACGACTCCCGGACCACTTACTCCCACATTAATAATGGCATCGGCTTCTGATACTCCGTGGAAAGCACCAGCCATAAACGGATTATCATCAGGAGCATTACACAAAACCACCAATTTGGCACATCCCAAAGAATCGGCTTCCTTGGTCATTTCGGCCGTTTCCTTGATAACTTCCCCCATCAGACGTACTGCATCCATGTTGATACCGGTCTTGGTAGAACCTACATTGATGGAACTACAAAGCCGTTCGGTACAAGCCATCGCTTTTGGAATAGAACGAATCAGCAGCTCATCACTACGTGACATACCTTTTGAAACAATAGCCGAATAGCCACCTATAAAATTCACTCCCAATTCTTTAGCAGCCTTATCCAATGTCTGTGCTATTCTGACATAATCGTCCGGAGTCTTGCAGGCAGTGCCTCCTACCAATGCAACCGGAGTAATAGAGATACGCTTATTGACAATAGGAATACCATATTCTTTGGAGATATCCTCACCAGTCTTCACCAGATTACATGCCAGACGTGTAATCTTATCATAAATATTCTGACATAATACTTCCAGGTTACTGTCTGCACAATCCAATAAATTGATACCCATTGTAATGGTACGCACATCCAGGTTCTCCTGTTCAATCATCTTATTGGTTTCAATAACCTCTGCGATATTAATCATAACTGAAAAAGATTTAAAATGGAGAACTAAATTTTAGATGCGATGCATCATATCGAAAATTTCTTCCCGCTGACACTTTACCTGAACACCCATACCCTGTCCCAAAGCGGTCAGTTCGCTTCCAACTGTTTCAAAACTTTTTTCAATCTGAGTCACATCAACTATCATCATCATATTAAAATAACCTTGTACAATGGTCTGAGTGATATCCAGAATGTTCATGTTGTTATCAGCCAGATAAGTACACACTTTGGCAATGATACCTATTGTATCCTTACCAACTACAGTAATAATCATCTTACTCATTTGTCAGTTGTATTTAAATTTCGACAAATGTACAAACTTTATTGTTTCAACAAATCTTTATCGGCCATTTTTTATAAGATTCATTTCCATATGCCTAAATAATCCCATGCAAAGCATCATTTTGTTCAAAGCAATCATATAAATATTCTACTTCATCGTCTAAGAACAAATTCTATCCCCGTCTTCCGTCATATCAGCGTTATTCAAAAAAACAGGGAATCAAGCTGCATCCCAATCAGCTCGATTCCCCAATCAAAATTTCTTTTTGCAAATACAATAATTATTTCTTTGCGTCTACCAGACGTTCTTTTAATTTAGCCAACATATCACGGGTCATAGAATCCAAATCGTATTCCGGCTTCCAACCCCATTCTTCACGTGCGCAAGTATCATCCAATGAATTGGGCCATGATTCAGCAATAGTCTGGCGCAAAGGATCTACTTCATATTCCATCTTGAAGTCCGGAATATATTTCTTAATACTGTTATATATGATTTCCGGGTCAAAACTCATAGAAGCGATATTGAATGAGTTTCGGTGTACAAACTTGGATGGATCGGCTTCCATAATTTCGATAGCAGCACGCAAGCCATCAGGCATATACATCATATCCATAAATGTACCTGCAGCAATCGGACATTTGAAGGTTTCACCCTTAACAGCAGAATAATAAATGTCAACAGCATAATCGGTTGTTCCACCACCCGGAGGTGTTACATATGAAATCAAACCAGGGAAACGTACAGAACGGGTATCAACGCCAAAACGGATATGATAATAATCACTCAACAACTCACCGGAAACTTTTGTAACACCATACATGGTTCTTGGATTACGGATAGTATCTTGAGGAGTTTTGTCTTTTGGGGTATTATTACCGAATACACCGATTGAACTCGGAGTAAATACCGCACAATTCATTTCACGGGCTACTTCCAACACGTTGAAAAGTCCACCCATACCGATTTTCCATGCCAACTGAGGTTTTGCTTCAGCAACAGCTGACAGCAACGCTGCCAGATTGTATATTGTATCTACTTTATAACGAGACACTGTCTCTGCAATCTGTTGTTCATTTGTAATATCGACAATGGCAGAAGGTCCAGATTCCAACAATTCACCTTTAGGTTCTGCTCCCGGAATGTATCCGGCAACAACATTTGCACCACCATAAATACCTCTCAGCTTCATTGTCAGTTCAGAACCAATCTGTCCTGTTGACCCAATTATCAATATATTCTTCATCTTTGATTAGAATTTTAAGTTATTTGAGAACAAAGGTAAGAGAAAAAAATTGTTCCGATATGTTTTTCTTGTTTTTTTCATATGTTTTTTCGAAAAAAAATAAGAACTTTGTTTCGTTCAATCCGAAGAATTGAATTTACACGCATAAACCAAACAAAATGTTTGTCTTTTTGCAACCCCAAAATTAAAACAATTAAACAACTTCAAACTATTAAACCACATCAACATGTACGGAAAATTTAAAGAATTCTTAACAAAAGAGCTGGCAAATATCCAAGCTGCCGGTTTGTACAAGAATGAAAGAATCATCACTACTCCACAGCGCGCAGACATCAAAGTAAATGCTGGAAGCGATGTCTTAAACTTTTGTGCCAATAATTATCTGGGCCTCTCTGACAACAAACGTTTAATTGAAGCAGCCAAAGCTGCTATGGATTCTCATGGATACGGCATGTCATCAGTCCGCTTTATCTGTGGTACCCAAGATTTACACAAACAACTTGAAGCTGCTATTTCAGATTACTTCAAGACAGAAGATACTATTCTGTATGCAGCTTGCTTTGATGCTAACGGTGGTCTGTTCGAGCCTCTTTTCACAGAAGAAGATGCTATCATTTCTGATGCACTGAATCATGCATCTATCATTGATGGCGTACGCCTGTGCAAAGCAAAACGCTATCGTTATGCTAATGCCGACATGGCTGATTTAGAGCGTTGCCTGCAAGAAGCTCAGGCACAACGCCACCGTATCATCGCCACAGACGGTGTATTTTCAATGGATGGGAACGTTGCTCCAATGGATAAGATCTGCGAATTGGCAGAAAAATATGACGCTATCGTAATGGTAGACGAATCTCACTCTGCAGGAGTAGTCGGTCCAACAGGACATGGTGTAGCAGAACAATACAACTGTTACGGACGAATTGATATCTTTACAGGTACTTTGGGTAAAGCATTTGGTGGCGCTATGGGTGGTTTCACAACCGGTAAAAAAGAAATCATTGATATGCTTCGCCAACGTTCACGTCCTTACCTGTTCTCTAATTCAGTAGCTCCTGCTATCGTCGGTGCGAGTCTTGAAATGTTCAAGATGCTGAAAGAAAGCAATGACCTTCATACAAAACTGATGGATAATGTCACTTATTTCCGCGATAAGATGTTAGCTGCCGGCTTCGATATCAAACCGACTCAATCG
>URWP01000264.1 GCA_900551645.1 uncultured Bacteroides sp. | reverse complement strand
AAATGAAATACAACATGACATACAGAAGATTCCGGCATGTGGGAGAAGACAAGGTTACAATGGACTTTGCTTTCTTTGCTATAGCCTTTAATATCAAAAAAATGTGTGCTAAACTGATAAAAGAAGAAAAGGGGCTCATTACAGTTGCCAAATATATGTTTATGGGACTATTTATAACCCGATATAATTGGAATATAGCAACTTGTTGCCAAATGCATGAGGAAAAAGCAGCATAGCCAAAAGAAAATATAGCAGAACTGTAAAATATAAAAGAGTTTGTGCCAACGTTTTGACACAAACTTAGCAGATTACTATTCAGCTGATACCTATTCTGAAAGATGTAAACAACTTGTTTCTTAGATAGCCTTATAAATATTCTACTACTTATTACAGTTCATTTAGAAATGTTATTCTCACTTTTATTCCTCCGCTTTTTCACTTGCTCCACTGCTTCAGATATGATTCCCTTGTTTTCAAAACGCTGCGTGTAATTGGTGTAATCCGGGTGAATACGTTCGTAAGTTGGGTCAGTGAATAAGGGACTCGTAATAATGTGGTCCGCAGTCGAACGGTTACAGCAGAAAACAATATTTTCAACTCCAGCCAGTCTGGTCAATGCTTTCACATCCGTATCATGCGGCTGTAGTGTCATCGGATCTGTAAAAAAGAACAGATAGTCTATTTCTCCTTCTACGATCCGCGAACCAATTTGCTGGTCACCTCCTAAAGGACCAGATTTCAGGATTGTGATATCCCATTTGATTTCAGGATGTTTTTCTTCAAGGGCTTTTTTAATTAGTGTACCGGTTGTACCCGTACAATAGAATTTATGTCCTATCAGACGTTCCGAGTTCCAGAGAACCCACTCTATCATGTCTTTTTTCATTGCATCGTGTGCAACAAGTCCAATTCTACGAACAATTGTTTCCATAAAGCTAAATTATTTTATTTTTATATGATAATTATAATAACAAAAAAACTAATTCTATTGAAGGCCGGAGGATGACCGGATAAATCTGAGCAATTCTTTGTTTGCCTGGCTATCCATGACGGTTTCCCGTTTTTCTTCAAAAAGATTGAGTGTTGTGGAGCATTCCCCACAGATGTCAATGCCCACTACCTGTTCTTTCTGAAGAATAACAGCCAGCAGTTTCTCCAATTCCCATAAGCTGAGAGAACCTTGATCCCAGTTTGTTGCTGCCGAAGCCGGATTCAAGACATCCTTGTCTATGGAAATGTAAACCGGTCCGTTGATATGTCCGGAAGAAAAGTTCTGCCAACCCTCTTCGTGCATGAGCGTAGTTTCACTGTAAAACCGAACTTGTCTTTCATATCCTTTCGGCACAGCCTGTATCAGTTTGTCTGAAGCACCTACGATAATTACTTTCTTGCAGTTGTTGTTATGGTCCAATATATCCTTTACCCAACTTCCGCAAGAAAGTATGTTGTCAAACAACGGTGGCTGCATATCGGGATGGTGGTCGAACACAATCAGCGAAAACGGAGTTTCAAGTTTGTCTGTCCAGAATTTAGTCAAATAATGATAATTGCCTGAATCGATGAAATGGACTCCCTCCGCCGGATAATCAGCAATCATCCCCTTCAAAGCCAAAGCCCCCTCCCTATCACAGTAGCCATCTGTACCATAAAGATGACGACAATCCAGCCATATAAATTTATTGTTCCGGGCAAACGCCTCGTAGTCATACACTCCCGTGAAGTTCATGATGATGATCGGCCATGCTATCCGTTTATCTGTTTTTTGATTTTGCCCGCTCATACGTTGTTTTTGCATATCCTTTTACTGTTCATTAAAACCATCGTACATAACAGAAATCTTGTCGGTGAGGTAACAAAGCATTCTTGGGATACATACGGAAGGCCTGCTTGAAGCTTCCAGCGTTGAAAATGCCGGATGTCGCCTTAAAGGTATATAAATTCCCATTCTTGGAAACCGGCAAAAGGGGAATAACCTCATATATGTGATCCTGACCGTCTTCACGCCTGATAATGACCGATTCTATTCCGATTGCGTCATCCAGGCCTTTCTCATCAACGACAACCGTCACCTCATATTCCTTTCCGGCTTCAACCGTGGCATTCAGCCCATTCCCTGCCTCTATGGATTTGATTTCTATGGCATCCCATCTGCTTCGGACGTTTGCTTTCCAGTCAGCCATCATTTTCGCCTTCGCAAAGTTGTCGGCTGCCAGAATGTGGAAATGCTCTGACAGCTTGTTATAGAACCTGTCATAGTAGTCGTCCAACTGTCTTTTCATGGTAAAATGGGGAGCGATTTGTGCGATTGAGTTCTTGATATACTTGACCCAGTCTTCCGAATAGTTCTTCCCCCCATGCTCGTAATACAGTGGCAGGATGTCATGCTCCAACAAATAATAGATGGCTTCGGCATCCAGCTGGTTTTGGTACTGTTCATTCTGATAAGTCCTTTTATCAGTCAGTGCCCATCCAGCATCCTTACGGTATCCTTCATACCACCAACCGTCCAGCACGGAGAAATTAAGCACACCGTTCATCAATGCCTTCTCGCCCGACGTACCCGAAGCTTCTGCCAACCGCGTAGGGGTGTTCATCCAGATATCCACCCCCGAGATAAGATGGCGTGCCAGGTCCATGTCGTAATTCTCCAAGAATATGATTTTACCTAAAAATTCCGGACGCCGGGATATTTCCACGATTTGCTTGATCAGCCCCTGCCCGGCACCGTCATTGGGATGGGCTTTGCCTGCAAAGATGAACTGTACCGGATATTTCGGATTATTCACAATCCTGGCAAGTCGGTCTATATCCGTGAACAGAAGATGAGCCCTCTTATATGTAGCAAAACGGCGTCCGAAGCCTATTAGAAGAGCATCGGGATTGAATCTCTCAAAAATGGAAACGCTCAATGCCGGATCAACCTGACTCCTGAGCCAGTCCTTGCTGCATTTGCTTTTGATATAGTCCAGCAATTTTGCTTTCTGTTTTAACCGGGTATTCCATATCTCTTCATCCGGGATGCCATAGACGGCCTCCCAGATTTTCTGATTGGACTGGTCGCAGAAAAAATTCTCATCAAAATTGTCCTTGAAAAGCTTTTTCCATTCTGCCGCACACCAGGTAGGCAGATGTACCCCGTTGGTTACATAACCCACATGGTTCTCTTCCGGGAAGTATCCCTTCCAGATCGGCGCAAACATTTGCTGGGATACCGATTTATGCAACTTGCTGACACCGTTTACCTCCTGGCAGGTCTTGCAGGCGAAGACAGACATGCAGAAACGTTCCTCCTTGTCTCCCGGATTGTGACGCCCGAGATCCATCAGGTTATCCCAGGTTATACCCAACTTGCCAGGATATCCCTTCATATATTTATTGAAAAGCCCTTCGTCAAAATAATCATGACCAGCGGGTACGGGAGTATGTACGGTATAAAGTGAGGAAGCACGTACCAGCTCCATGGCCTGCCCGAAATTCAAGCCGCCATTTATGTAATCACAAAGCCGCTGGATATTGATCAGTGCGGCATGCCCCTCATTACAGTGATATACATCTTTCGTTATACCTAAAGCTCTC
>URWP01000263.1 GCA_900551645.1 uncultured Bacteroides sp. | reverse complement strand
CTAAGGATGCCGTGCGGCAGTACAGGAGCACAGCGCATTTCATCAACGGGAAACTCAAAGAACTTGGGAAACGGCTCGGGCTCGGCATGCCGCTCACGATGTATGTAGCGCGCCATGCCTGGGCGAGTATTGCCAGAAGCAAAAATGTCCCGCTGGCAACCATCAGCGAGGCGATGGGACATGATTCGGAGAACACGACCAAAATCTACCTCGCCTCACTGGACACCTCACAGGTAGACAAAGCAAATGACATCATACTTAAATCTTTATAACGGGAACAAATGCGACACGCAGAATACTGAATAAAAGGCTATACCGATCCTGCTTCTCTTTTTAAGAGAAATATTAGACATTGCAAAGATAGGTAAAATATAGGAAAATATCCACCTGTATGATAAAAAACAGTTTTCTTCGAAAGAAAATGTTTCAAATTCCGGTTTAATTGTCAAACAAATCCTTGTCAGGTTCCATATATAGCATCTGATTATCAGAACTATCCCTTTCCGGTATTTCTCTTAAAAAGAAAAGTACCGGAAAAGATCTATGAATACAGTGGCAGAATACTGTTGGAAATGTTCTTATTGACAATTTAAAACCAGATGCGTTTGAAAGGTTTTTGAAAGCATTTTGTAATATAATAAAAATTGTTGAGCATACGGCTCATTTTCTTGGCAAGAGAAATATTACAATGTGCAAAGTTATGTAAAATATTGAAGAAACGATAGAAAACAGGTGATAAAATATAACCAAAACATTCATACAGAGTGTATTTGCTTAACATATATTGGATAAACGCCACAATGCCACTTCGCTTTTCTACTTGTCTATCAATTATTTACATAACTTTGCACATTGTAATATTTCTCTTGCCAAGAGAAGTAGTGACGGAAGCCCCGGAAATGAGGTCTGTACACTTTGTCAAAAGTATGGAACTAACAATGGATATTATGGGAAAAGGGAACGTAATCCATTGTAATACATGCCAATATGTAGGTTGGCATGAACTAGGTTTATATCCACACCTATAAAATGTTTCGGAATATGAGTACGAGTCTTTTTACAGCGGAGGAAAAAAGGCAGGTCCGATGGTTCGTCATGCGCGCCTACAAGAATGAGAAAATGGCAGAGGACAGGCTGAAAGACAAGGAATATGGTTTGGAATATTTTATCCCGAAACATTATGCCGTAAGAACTTATCATGGAGTGAAGTCAAAAAAGTTGGTGCCGGTTATACCGAGTCTGCTTTTCGTCCACGCCAGCCATTCGCAGATCACTGAATTCAAGAAACGATACAATTTCTTGCAATTCGCCATGTGGGAAAAGAGCACGGGGGTGGAATATATTACCGTACCGGATGACCAGATGGACAGCTTCATCAAGATAGCTTCTCATTATGAGGAGGACACTGTTTATTATAGGCCCGAAGAAATAGACTTGAAAAGAGGAATGCGTGTATGTATCCACGGTGGCAAGTTCGATAACGTGAAGGGCATGTTTGTGCGGGTGCAGGGCAAGAGAAACCGTAGGGTGGTTGTCCTATTGGAGGGTGTCATGGCCGTTTCCGCTGAGGTGCACCCCGATCTGATTGAAGTTCTTTCCTAAAACCGCTGGCTTTTACGGGACTTCGCAAAAATCACGATAAAAATTAATTGAAATTACAAATTAGAAATAATATAAACTGTACAGATATAAATATGAAGAATCGATTTTTGATTTATCTCTTTGCGATAGTGTTGTTTACATCCTGTCACACTTCGAAGGAGATTCTTTACTTTCAAGACATTGCTGTGAATCAGCCTGAAGCGATTGTGGGTGCAAGAGACATCACCGTGCAGCCCAAGGACCAAATTTCCATCATGGTATCCAGTAAAGACCCGCAGTTGGCAGCGTTGTTCAACCTGACACGTGTCCAGTATCGGGCAGGAACTGCCGATTTACGTAGTAGCAACAATAATGGTGAAATATCCGGTTACACGCTCGATGACAAGGGAAACATAGACTTTCCGGTCATTGGTACGCTTCATATTGCCGGTATGACCAAAAGCCAGATTGCCGCCCTTATCAAGAAACGGCTGATGGAAGAGGACTTGGTGAAAGATCCGGTAGTGACCGTAGAGTTCATGAATCTCTATTTCTCCGTGTTAGGTGAGGTAAAAACCCCCGGCAAGTACAACATAACCAAAGACCAGATCACTTTGCTTGAAGCCATCAGCATGGCGGGCGACTTGACCATTACCGGTAAACGTGATGCTATCTTTGTCATCCGCGAGGAAAACGGTGAGCGTGTCACCCACTGGGTAGATCTTCGTAGTAAGGACATTTTTAAATCTCCGGTCTACTATTTGAAGCAAAACGATGTGATTTATGTGCAGCCCAATAAGATGCGTGCCGGTCAGAGCACCATCAACGAGAATAACGTGAAGTCCGTATCGCTATGGATCAGCGTCGCTTCATTCCTCACTTCGTTGGGTGTGCTAATATTCAAGTAACCTTCAGAAAAGGAATCACTTTATATTTTTATAATATGACAGAAAAGAAAACAACCGCCAGCAAGCCTGCTGACGACTTCATACGCATACAAGACCTGTGGGGGATTTTCATGCCCCGGTGGCACTGGTTTGCCCTCTCCCTGTTCGTAACCCTGGCGACAGCCGCCTTGTACCTGCTGGGCACCCCGAACATTTACACCCGTACCGCTGCCATTTTGGTGAAAGATGATTCCAAGGGAGGAACATCCACCAATGTGGTCAGTGAATTTTCTGACTTGGGTATCTTCAAGTCGAATACCAATATCAACAATGAGTTGCTCACCCTGAAATCGCCCACGCTGATGACCGAGGTGGTACAGCGGTTGGGATTAAACGAGACCTATACTGTCCGCAAAGGACTGAAAGATGTGGAATTATACAAAAGTTCGCCTTTAGCAGTCACCTATCGCCACTTGGATGAAACTCCTGTCGGTTTTACAATAGATATTTCATCCAAAGAAACGTTTGTCATATCCGACATGGAAGTAAACGGGAAAGCGTTTGGGGAAGATTTCTCCGGAAAGATGGGCGATTCCATCCGTACTGAAATAGGCACACTTGTCATCAATTTCACAAAATATTGGAACGATTCATTCGTGGGCACTTCCATACGTTATAGAAAAGGTAATGTGTGTGCCGTCACCGATTATTATACAGCCGCTTTGCATGCGGAATTGGGAAACGAGGATGCCACCATTATCAATCTGAGTATCAACGATGCCTCCATTCAGAAGGCTGAAGACATTCTGAACACCCTGATTGAAATGTACAACGAGAAATGGATTCAGGACAAGAACCAGATCGCCGTCAGTACTTCGCAGTTCATCGGTGACCGTCTGAGCGTGATCGAAAACGAGCTGGGCAATGTAGATGAGAACATCGCCGGTTACAAGAGTGAGCACCTGCTGCCGGATGTGCAGGCGGCATCCAGCCTCTACCTGTCCCAGTCCGCCGAGAACAAGAAGGAGTTGCTGGCACTCAACA
This sequence comes from uncultured Bacteroides sp., assembly GCA_900551645.1. Taxonomy (GTDB): domain Bacteria; phylum Bacteroidota; class Bacteroidia; order Bacteroidales; family Bacteroidaceae; genus Phocaeicola. The sequence goes on along the minus strand of URWP01000263.1, from coordinate 95 downwards.
GCCAGCTTTCCACCGCACAGTATATCCGGAAAGAGTTGAACAACAAGAAACTCAGCCAGCTGTTACCCACCAACTCCGGTATCGCTAATGTCAAT
>URWP01000262.1 GCA_900551645.1 uncultured Bacteroides sp. | reverse complement strand
TTGTCCAAATCCAACTGGCTGGCTGCATTCTGCTCATATAGCGGACGGATACGTTCCAAATCACGTTCTGCCTTGCGTGCTTGTGCTTCATCTTTTTTCAATTGTGCTCTTACGCGATCGGCCTTTGCCTGATATTGGTCTTGATTGATAATGAACAGGATCTGGTTACGTTTTACGTATGAACCTTCTTCAAAAAGCATTTTTTCCAGATATCCTTCTACTCTGGCTCTGACTTCTACGAACTGCTGGGCACGGATACGTCCTACATATTCACCATAGATTTCTACGTCTTGTTTTTCGACAGGCATGATACTTACTATCGGTGCTTCGGGTACTGTTTCTTTATCTCTGGTAAGATACAGGTAAAGGCCTATGATAATGGCCACTCCGATGATTGCATAAATAGTCTGTTTCTTTTTTACCTTCAAGTCTTTCCTAGTTAAAAATCGTTTCATAATTTATATTAATTAATTTGGATGCCGGAAGAATCCCAACAAGAGCTATGCCAGAGTCTGCGGCTTTTTATTCTTTATTGTAAATCAATAGAATATGAAATATCTGAATAGGATATTGTGGAACATTGTATAAATATATGTAGAACTTTTCTACAGTCTGGGGTGTAGAAAGCTATTGTTTCTCTGTAATAGTTTATACATTGATTTTGTGCTTTACAATTGAAAATCGGTGGAATTCTCTCCATAAATGTCTGACAGCGGCTATCGGATGATAGATGATCATGCGTGGACCTGCATATTTCATGACTTCCTGTATCTGTTTTCTCATGTGAGGTCTGTAACAATGGACAGTGCATAACCTGCATGTCTCCTTTTTCTCTTGAAAGGGACATTTGGATAATCGTTCTTGTGTATATTCCAACAGTTGCCTGCATGAGTCACACAGTTCTTTATTCCCCTCTTTGTGACGGCAATACAGATGAATCATCTGTTCTATGGTCCTCTTTTCTTCCTGTATGCGTAAAAGTTTATGCATCTTTTTCAACTTCAATTTACAAAGGTATAAATAAAAAGGAAATTTTTCATAACTTTGCATGCCGAAAAAATCTTAAATGAATTATGATATCAAAGGAACATTTAGAGACAACTGCCAAGGTTCACGACCAACAGTTGCATCGTAGAGTGGATCTGCTGCTACGTACCGGTAAGGTATTGGTGGAAAGTATGGCTGATTCAAACCGTATTGTAAGAAACATGAAGCGTACAGCTGCTTATCTGGGAATCCCGGAAGACAAGCTTCACATCAATGTCAGTTTTACGATGTTGATGGTAAATGTCAGCGACGGCGACTATTCTTTTACCAAATTCCAGCGGATTGAAACTCATGGAGTGAATATGAACGCTATTACAGACATTAGTAAGCTTTCGTGGCGTGCTATCGAAAATGACTACTCACTGGATCAGTATGAGGAGGAACTGGAAAAGATCCGGACTAAGAAACGTAACTATACTCCGTGGCAGGTAGCTATCGGTGCAGGTTTTGCCTGCGGTGGTTTCTGTATTCAGTTCGGTTGTGACTGGATGGCTTTCCTGTATGCTTCTATCGCTGCTATTCTGGGTATGCGCCTGCGTGGATTGTGTAACGAATCTGGTCTGAATCATTACATGGGAATTGCCATTGCCGCTTTTGTTTCCACGATGATTGCCTGGGCTACAACATTGCTTCCGGATACATGGACCTCTACTCCGTGGCATCCACTTCTGGCTTGCGCGCTCTTTATTGTTCCTGGGGTACCGTTGATTAATTTTGTGGATGACATGCTGGATAATTATATCCAGGTAGGTCTGGTGCGGGCTATGAATACCTTATTGATGGTTACCGCAATGGCGTTCGGTATTGCTTTTGCGGTAAAGCTCTGTAATATTGCCGATTTCTTCCCGACCATCAGCATGGTGCCACACCATAATTATATTGAATATGCAGTGGCTGCTGCGATTCTCTATGATTTTCAACATCCAGCCTCGGTTGTTGTGGGTAGTTGCTATCGGAGGTATCATTGCTGTATGTACACGTAATTTTGTAAATCTGGGTCCTTCTACCGATAATATTGGTCTGGATATGGGCTTGGTCATCGGTTCGTTCAGTGGAGCTACTTTGGTCAGTCTGATTGCCATCAAGGCAGTCCATTGGTTCCATGTTCCTAACCACGTGCTGACTATTCCTTCTGTAATTCCGATGATTCCTGGTGTATTGATGTACCGTATGCTTTTCGGTCTGATTAATATCAACGTAAAGAGTGTAGATGAAATTACTCCGTTGATGAAGGCCATCGAAAGCGGTATCAATTCCGGTTTGGTCATTATGGTAATTGCTATCGGAGTTGCTATCCCGAATATCTTCGGTCGTCGTTACATTGCCCGTTCCAAGAACAAGCGTCTGGCTGAAATCCTGAAAGAACGCAAGGCACGCGGTAAATTTATAGAATGGTAATCTGATTGTCATAATCTGATACTGGAAGCGGAAGTTTGAGGAGTATCCTCCTTGAACTTCCGTTTTTATTTGGTTACGTGGAGTGTTTTTCCTATTTTCGTATCTTGATAGCCAGATGTTATCCCGTCACGGCTTCCTCTGGCAGGGTATTTCCCGTTTCAGGCTCTTGCCGATGGCGGTTGGATTAAATTTATGTATTTAAAATTTTAAGAAGGTGGTATGATTAGATTGAATGTATTTATTCAGGTAGATGAGAAGAATCACGATGCCGTAGTTTCTGCTGCCAAAGAACTGGTGGCAGCTTCATTGAAAGACAAGGGCTGTATTGCTTATGATTTGTTCCAGAGTGCAACCCGTCCGGATGTATTGATGATTTGTGAGACATGGGCAGATGCCGATTCTCTGTCGGCTCACGAAGCTGCTGCGCATTTCACTACACTGGTTCCTCGGATTCAGTCGTTGGCTGCCATGAAGCTTGAGAAATTCAATTTCTGATATCTGGATTAACACTCATATTGGAATGAAGCTCGTTTCCGTGTGGAAACGGGCTTTTTTTATGGGATAGTCTGACTTGGAATTTCGTGGCGCTTATCCGGATTTCTTGATCCGGTGCTGTAGAGCTGGGTTTCCTGTATGATTCAGCTGTTTGACTTTTTCGGATGCTTCCCTTATAAGAGGTGAGGATATAAAAAAAGGCTGCATATTCATCAGAGAATATGCAACCTTTTTATTTATGAGAGTAGAAATACTAATTATTTCTTACCTTCCAACTGTTTTTTCAAAGCAGCCAGTGCATCGATGTCACCCAGAGTAGTTGAAGCTGCCTGGTTCTGAATCATCGGAGTATCTTCTTTCTTAGAAGATTTCTTTGCCTTCTTTTCTGCTTTTTCTTCAGCTTTTGCAGCATCTTCGAAGATACGGCTGTGAGACAAGATGATACGTTTTGCGTCTTTGTTGAATTCAATTACCTTGAACGGCAATTTTTCTTCCAACTGAGCCTGTGAACCATCTTCTTTTACCAAGTGTTTCGGAGTAGCGAAACCTTCAACACCATAAGGCAGAGCAACTACAGCACCCTTATCCAACATTTCGATGATAGTACCTTCGTGAACTGAACCTACAGTAAATACAGTTTCGAATACATCCCAAGGATTTTCTTCCAACTG
>URWP01000261.1 GCA_900551645.1 uncultured Bacteroides sp. | reverse complement strand
CGGCAGACAGGAACCGCTACAATATAACAAAGAAGAGCTGTTGAACCCCTGGTTCATCGCCCAATAAACACGTATCATGACATTTGAAATTATTATTGTATTGCTGGCACTCATAGGTATGCTGGCTGCACTGATTATGGACAAGATGCGCCCGGGAATGATTCTGTTCTCGGTGGTAGTCTTGTTCCTTTGTACCGGAATACTTTCCCCCAAGGAAATGCTGGAAGGATTCAGCAACAAAGGAATGATTACCGTTGCCCTCCTGTTCCTGGTAAGCGAAGGAATCCGTCAGAGCGGCGCCTTGACACAACTCATCAAGAAGCTGCTTCCTCAGGAACGTACTTCAGTCTTCAAGGCACAGGTCCGTATCCTGCCTTCCATCGCTTTCATCTCTGCCTTTCTGAACAATACCCCGGTAGTGGTTATCTTTGCTCCCATCATCAAGCGATGGGCGAACTATGTCAAGCTTCCGGCAACCTACTTCCTCATCCCCTTGTCGTATGTCACGATTCTGGGAGGTATCTGTACCCTGATCGGCACATCCACCAACCTGGTAGTTCATAGTATGATGATAGAAGCCGGTCTGAAGGGCTTCAGCATGTTCGAACTGGGGAAAGTGGGTATCTTTGTGGCCATCGCAGGCATCCTCTACCTGTTCCTCTTTTCCAAGCGCCTGCTCCCGGCTGACCGGCCGGACAAGGCTACTGACGATGAAGAAAATGTAGATAACGGGCTACATCCGGTAGAAGCCGTTATCGGTCCCCGTTTTCCCGGTATCAACAAGCGTATCAGCGACTTCAATTTCGAGCGGCATTACGGTGCAAAGATTAAGGAACTGCGCCGGAGCGGACGTACCTATACTTCGTTCGACGACATCAGCTTCCGCGAGGGAGATACCCTGATTGTCATGGCAGACGACAGCTTCATCAAGACCTGGGGAGAATCTTCGGTCTTCATCATGCTGGCCAACGGCAAGGAGTATGAACCTGCCGGAAAGAAGAAACGCTGGTTTGCCCTGACACTTTTGTTCATCATGATTGCAGGTGCTACCGTAGGCGAACTCCCTGCCGTACAAGAGATGCTTCCTCCGGGTATCAAGCTGGACATGTTCTTCTTCGTATCGGTCACCACCGTCATCATGGCCTGGACCAAAATCTTCCCTCCCCAGAAATATACCAAATATATCTCATGGGATATCCTGATTACCATCGCCTGTGCCTTTGCCATCAGCAAGGCTATGGAGAACTCGGGAGTAGCCGACCTACGGGCGGGTTACATCATCAACCTGAGCCATAGCCACGGTCCGTACATCCTGCTGGCGGCTATATTCATCATCACGAACATATTCACTGAACTGATAACCAACAATGCGGCGGCAGCCCTTTCATTCCCGTTGGCTCTCTCCCTTTCGCAACAACTGGGAGTAGACCCGATGCCGTTCTTCGTAGTCATCTGCATGGCGGCTTCGGCCAGCTTCTCTACGCCTATCGGTTATCAGACCAACCTGATTGTACAAGGTATCGGAAACTACAAGTTTACCGATTTTGTGCGGATCGGACTACCGTTGAACATCATCACGTTCCTGATTTCGGTCTTCCTGATTCCGCAGATATGGCCTTTCTAACGATTCAAGAATCCAATAAAACAACGATATATGCAAGCTGAAAATCATATTTATCCGATATTCGACCGCATGCTGGGACGTTCCGACAAGGAAGCGCTCCTGCACCAGCACAGCGTCATGATATGGTTCACTGGATTGAGCGGTTCGGGAAAAAGCACCATCGCCATCGCTCTGGAACGCGAATTACAGAAGCGGGGACTCTTGTGCCGGATTCTGGACGGAGACAACATCCGTAGCGGCATCAACAACAACCTGGGCTTCTCGGCCGAAGACCGTGTAGAGAATATCCGCCGCATTGCTGAAGTAGGCAAGCTGTTCGTAGAAACGGGTATCATCACCCTGGCCGCCTTCATCAGTCCGAACAACGAATTACGCGAAATGGCCGCCCGTATCATCGGGAAAGAGAATTTTCTGGAAATCTACGTCAGCACTCCTCTGGAGGAATGTGAACGCCGCGATGTAAAAGGACTTTATGCCAAGGCACGTAAAGGAGAAATCCGGAATTTCACCGGCATTTCCGCCCCGTTTGAAGCTCCCGCACATCCGGACCTCGCACTGGACACATCCAAACTATCGGTAGAGGAATCGGTAAACCGTCTGCTGGAACTGATTCTGCCACGTGTGAAGGCCGAATAACCCCAAGGATTACTCCGGTAATCCGCCAACCAAGAACAAACAAACATTCATACATCATGAAAGAAACTTATAATCTGAGCCACCTGAAAGAACTCGAAGCCGAGTCTATCTATATCATCCGTGAGGTGGCCTCCGAATTCGAGAATCCGGTCATGCTGTACAGCATCGGAAAGGATTCCTCTGTCATGGTCCGTCTGGCAGAGAAGGCTTTCGCACCGGGTAAAGTTCCATTCCCGTTGATGCACATCGACTCAAAATGGAAATTCAAGGAAATGATTCAGTTCCGCGATGAATATGCCAAGAAATACGGCTGGAAACTGATTGTGGAAAGCAACATGGATGCTTTCCGTGCCGGCGTAGGACCGTTCACCCACGGTAGCAAGGTACATACCGACCTGATGAAGACACAAGCCCTGCTTCATGCTCTTGACAAATACAAATTCGATGCCGCCTTCGGTGGAGCCCGCCGCGACGAGGAGAAATCGCGTGCCAAGGAACGTATCTTTTCTTTCCGCAACGAATTCCACCAGTGGGACCCGAAGAACCAGCGTCCGGAATTGTGGGACATCTACAACACCCGTATCCGCAAGGGAGAAAGCATCCGGGTATTCCCGCTCAGCAACTGGACCGAACTGGATATTTGGCAATACATCCGTCTGGAAAATATCCCCATTGTCCCACTTTACTTTGCCAAGGAACGTCCCGTGGTGAACATCGACGGACAACTCATCATGCCGGATGATGACCGTCTGCCGGAAAAATACCGCGACAAGATTGAAATGAAAAAAATACGTTTCCGTACGCTGGGGTGCTGGCCGCTCACAGGTGCCGTGGAAAGCGAAGCCGACACAATCGAAAAGATTGTGGAGGAAATGATGACCACTACCAAGAGTGAACGTACAACCCGTGTTATCGACTTCGACCAGGAAGCAAGCATGGAACAGAAGAAGCGTGAAGGATATTTCTAACCTATTTTCAGAAAGAATCATGGAAGAACTAGATAAAAGCAAATCCGGGAATCCGATGGAAGGAGAAAGCCGTGGCACATTGTCCATCGAGGAATTCCTGAAAAAAGACGAACAGAAAGACCTGCTCCGTTTCCTGACGGCAGGTTCGGTGGACGACGGGAAATCAACCCTCATCGGACGCCTCCTGTTTGATAGCAAAAAATTGTACGAAGACCAGCTGGATGCCCTGGAACGTGACAGCAAACGCATGGGTAACGCCGGCGAACACATCGACTATGCCCTTCTGCTGGATGGTCTGAAAGCCGAACGCGAACAGGGTATCACCATCGATGTAGCTTACCGTTATTTCTCAACCAATAACCGTAAGTTCATCATTGCCGATACTCCGGGA
>URWP01000260.1 GCA_900551645.1 uncultured Bacteroides sp. | reverse complement strand
CCTGAATCGGACGGATGGTTTCATTATTCCATTTCGCATCGGCCAGCAGATTCGGATAGAAAGCTTCACGCTGGTTCTTCACCCAGGCTAATGCCATCTGCTTCTCTGTATCGCCAAGTGAAGCTCCCCAATGAATCAGGTAATATTTGGCCATCGGCATGGTACCGTCCAATATCACTTTCTCCACCTTCGCCAAATCCACTTCACTGATTTTCTCTCCACTTTTCAATGCATCTACCATCGGGGTCATATCGAAGGAACGGTAAGCCAACCGGATATCCTCCTTGACCAGATTTCCCGCAACAGGAAAATCTGCATAGAACGGCAATTCAGGATTTGCCGTATGACACGCCATACAACCACTGCTCTCGATGATTTCCGCCATCTGAGCATCACTGTCCAAACTGGCTGAAGGTGCCGTATTCATCATCCGGTACACACCGAAAAGCGCAGCAGCCGCCACCAACACAGACAGGACAATTTTTGAACTTTTCTTCATAACTTGTTAGTTAGAGTTAAACAATTTGGTAATTTTATCACTTGTGAATATCTATTCAGGAACGATTATACAAATGTACACTCTGCTGGGCTGAAGGCAAGTAATTCACTCCATACCAACACATCTGAAGGGAAAGGAACGAAACAATCAGTATCCAATAAAGCGTACGCGGAGACGAATGCCGGAACAACCGAAGATGGATATACAACAAATACCCCGCCCAGGTAAAAGCTGCCCAAGTTTCTTTCGGATCCCAACTCCAATAATGCCCCCATGCCGCTTTCGCCCAAATGGCTCCTGTCAGCATACCGATAGTCAGAAAAGCAACTCCAGTATACACCAGATTATCCGCAGCCATCAGATAATTTTCCTGATGCCGGAACAAGCCCATACATGCCAGGATAAAAGCACACCCCAATACAGAATAAGAAAACATATACACCGTAACATGAGGCACAAACCAGAAACTCTGTAAGGCAGGCATCAATGACAGATCATGGATTTCCGGTTTCAGAATATTGAGCAAAACAAACACAGCTCCTACCACCGCAGAAAAAGACAGAATCCATCGATACCTCCATCGTAGATAAGTAAGCAAGCCCGATATCCCCATAAAAAAAGAATACCAAAGGCGTGTTTCACCCATAGTACGCAAAGGAGGACGTTGCAGACTCATCCAGAGACCTCCGATAAAGACAGCAAATACCAGTGTACCCAGCATGCTCAGCACTATAGCCGGACGACTCCGATCAGTGGAAGCTAAGGAAAATCCCGCCCCTAGCGTCCATAAGACAACCGCAACTATAGCAAACCAAAGAAAATTATCCCACGTAATCATTTCTAATATCGTTTAAACAGGTATTAAAATACGATTAATCAATTCTTCGGAAAGACTGACTTTTATTTTGTTTTTCCGGACCTTCCAAAAACAAAAGAAATCCTCCACACAGCATCATTACAATACCTACCAGCATGACATATTTTAAGGGTTCACGTACAATCTGTACCACACAATAAGCCGGTTCAGGCGATTGTACATCATACGAAGTAAGGTAATAGTCTTCTCCCCAACCCCTGCTATACGGATGATTTACTTCCAGATGGACAGGTTTCCCATCAAGAGAAATTTCAGCAAAAAAATACCGGGGAGTACCGTTATCATAATGTTCTACCGTAAATCCAGTCAGCTGAAGCGGTTTATCCAAAAAAACTCTCTCTCCTTTCGAAGTAAAAGCTTCATTGTTCGGAGCATCCCGAAATACCGGAATGCGCAGCGTCTGTTCACTGGCACTACCCAGAAATCCGGAAAAAAGCGCCAGCCACAATCCAGCATGATTCAATAAAAAACGCCAACGCTTTCTCCCGGGAGTAAAACATCTGCGCAACGTAATCAGCCCCAAATGGGTCAGCAATCCAAATAGTCCGGTCACAAAAATCCAAGACGACATGAAATTATAACAGCCTAACAGAGAAAACAACCCCTGCTTTTCGGCAGCTTCACGGACCGAAAGTTGAGGGAACAGACCGATAATCAGACATCCGGCCAGAAACCAACCCAATGTCCAGCGAGTAGACGAAGGAGCAAGCAGGATACGAATTACAGCCGAAGTACGGAGTTCTTTATATCCATACCACAACAAAGCTATCCACAACAAAGCTACAATAGCATCCAGCGGAAAGGCAAAAAAATCAAACGGAAAGTTTCCAAACACACATTGTATTGCTACTGACAAAAGCAACAACAATGAGAATAGTAAGTTAGTCGTCAAGTTCATTCATCTTTGGTTGGTGAAACAATTGCAAAGATAATAACTAATTTGATATAATTACAATTTTATCGAACGTAAAAAGTAAAAGCGGGCAAACTCGATTCTGACAATCAATAAAGCAGCTTGAATCCAGCAGCCAACCAATCAAGAAAGTTAAAAGGCAGAGCAACAGGTACCAAATCCTGAAACTCTGCCTCTCTTTTCTTATAAAATCCAGTTAAACAGGTAACCCAATAAAATAATGAATACTGTTATCGTACCGAAAAAGATTCCTATCAACCGCCAGGTCATGACTTTTTTCAACAATGTAGCCTCGGGCAGTGACAAGCCCACAACCGCCATCATAAAAGCCAATGCCGTACCAACCGGAATCCCCTTAGCAACAAAGACCTCTATTACAGGAACGATACCGGCCGCATTAGCGTACATCGGAACTGCCAGAAGTACCGACAAAGGAACTGCGAACCAGTTTTCCCTAGCCATGTACTGTTCGAAGAAACCTTCCGGAACATAGCCATGCATGAATGCTCCGATACCGATTCCTATCAATACATATAACAATACTCCCCTGACAATTCCCCAGGCATCGCGAGTAATAACCGGTAATCGCTTGAGGAAAGGTGTGTGCTCTTTCTCCCAGGCATCCGAATCGGAAGATGAATGCCTCTGTATCTGTTGCACCCAATCGCTCAGATAAGACTCCAGCTTCATTTTCCCCAAGACGAATCCTCCTACCATCCCCAACAGAATGCCACTTATCACATAAATCAAGGTAATACGCCATCCGAAAGTTCCGATAAACATCGCAACAGCTACTTCATTCACCAAAGGCGAAGTTATCAGATAAGCGAATGTCACCCCCAAAGGAATACCTCCTTTCACAAACCCTATAAATAAAGGTATGGATGAACAAGAACAGAACGGAGTGATGGCACCGAACAGGGCTGCAAAAAAATATTGCAGTCCGTACAGTTTCCTGGAAGTCAGACAACTACGCAAACGCTCTATCGGGAAATAAGCATTGACAATCCCCATCACGACACTGATAAAGAACAACAATATCAGAATCTTTATCGTATCATAGAAGAAAAAACTGACAGCTTCTCCTAAAGCTGTTGACGCATTCAGACCTAAAATACCGTATACCAGCCAATCAGCAAATTTTTGTATCATAATATCATGCTTTTGTTTGTAATTACACGAACAAACAGTCCACAATTCAACGACCGCAACAACATTCGGGCAGTTTTTGTTTCTTTATTTCAATAGTTCGTTAAAAATTAGCCCAGCCTAAGCGGCTCTGGCAGTAAATAAAATGAGTTCTTTGAAAAGTTTGTCAATTAATTGCGTG
>URWP01000259.1 GCA_900551645.1 uncultured Bacteroides sp. | reverse complement strand
CGGCAAAGTATATCGGTTCGGTGTACTCATGGCAGTTCTTATTGGCAAAATGGGAAATAGAAACCGGAGGTTTCGGATCACAAAGTTACAGACTTTATAGATACCAAACCTCCGGCTGCGGAATATAAACTAAAAAAACAGTTATTTTATTTGTTGTGTTCCCGGATAAAGTTGTCCAATGCTGCGGTCATGGATGGAGTGGCTGCTGTAGGAGCTTCCAGGTCCAGACGTAAGCCGGCATCTTTTACGGCCTTGGCAGTAGTAGGTCCGAAACAACCGATGGCAATATCTTTCTGTTCGAATCCCGGGAAATTCTTTATCAGTGATTGGATTCCGGCAGGACTGAAGAATATCAGCATGTCATAATCGAACTTTTCTTCCGGTGTAAAATCGTTGCTGACGGTACGGTACATGATAGCTTCCGTATGCTGGAGCTTGTTTTTGTCCAGCAAATCATGGATTTCATCGTTGTGTACATCCGACATTGGGATAAAGTATTTTTCACTGTTATGCTTCACCATCACTGGGACCAGATCGGCAAACTTGCCGGTTGCTCCGAAAAATACCTTACGCTTGCGGTATTGTACATATTTCTGGATGTACAGAGCGATGGTTTCTGAAGTACAGAAATACTTCATGGTTTCAGGAATGGTAATGCGGAGGTCTGTACACAGGCTGAAGAAATGATCAATGGCGTGACGTGAAGTAAACACGATAGCTGTATAATCTAGGATAGACACTTTCTGTTGTCTGAATTCTTTGGCCGTCAGGCTTTCCACTTTTATGAACGGGCGAAAATCTATCTTCACACCGTATTTCTCAGCAATGTCAAAGTATGGTGATTTTTCTGATGTCGGTTTCGGCTGAGAAACGAGGACTTTCTTTATCTTCAATGTACTAAAATTTTAAAATCAATACGTTGTTAATAAAACCAATGCCTTTCCAAAGGAAAAGATCGGGGACTATTTCGAGGGCACAAAAGTACAGAATTAAATGAAACGAACCATGAATATGAGGGAAAAAGTTCCTAATACACTTATAAAATAACATTATTTTGGTAAATCCCAGAATAATGAATATTAGAATCTTAGCTGTATTCGCATTTAAATCGAAATAAACTGCCAGTAATACCAAAGGAAAAAGAAGAAATCCTGCCCCGACCAATATATCAAAAAATGCAATCATCCACAGTTTTTGCTTTTCTTTGTCAAAAAATATCCAATTTACGAAATTGTAAGCTCCCCATTTATATAGGATGAGCAGGGCAAAAGCTCCTATATAGACAGACAATAGGATAGAATGGGGAATCAGTTGAAACAACATTTTATTTTCATCTGAAAAATAGTCGTACAGGCAGAATCCGCTCAGGATACAGGTAACGGTTACCAGTGCCAGCACATACCGCGAATCGGAATTAGGAACATCATCAAAAAGACTGGACCGTTTCTTGTGGTGAAAGAAATTCTTCATGTGTTGGTATAAGACCTTTTTTCCGTTCCGCAATGCTAACGTGAACAGAATGAAGCAGACCAGCAGGATGCATGAGATGACATGATCGCTTCGGAGCAGGTAGGGAAGGTCTTCGCCTTTCATGCCTGAAAGATCGGCGGTTTGCATACTTCGTACCAAAGCCTGGTCTATCTGCTGTTGCTGTTGTTCATGCAGTTCTTGAAGATAGTTGAATCCTATGTGACAATCATCAGTCATGAGAAAATTTTATTTGGTTGGATAGTCAGATGGCTGCAAATTTACGGATATCTTTACTCCACATGGGAGTAGTGTATAACAGTTGGATGGCCTCATCGGGTGTCTGGGCTACCTGCCAGATGCTTCCGTGCTGCCGGCGCATGAAATGCTGGTCGATGGCACGTTCCAGCATCTCCAGCAACGGATTGTAGAATCCGTTGGTATTCAGGATAACGATGGGCTTGAGGTACAGTCCCAATTGTTTCCAAGTGATGATTTCCAACAGTTCTTCCATGGTACCGCATCCGCCGGGCAGAGCGATGATACCGTCAGAGAGGTCGGCCATCATCCGTTTGCGTTCGTGCATGGTTTCGGTTTCTATCAGGTGCGTCAATCCCTTGTGATGCCAGTTCTGTTCTACCATGAAACGGGGGATGATACCGGTGACAGTTCCTCCGGTAGCCAATGCTGCATCGCTGATGCGTGACATCAGTCCCAGACATCCGGCTCCATTGATGAGGTTGATACCTTTTTGGGCCAGCAATCTTCCCAAAGTATCGGCTGCCTGGAAATATATCGGATCAATTTGTGTGCTGGAAGCACTGTAGACACATACATTCTTTAAAGTATTCATGGATAAATCTATTCATTGGATTTTTCGGGTGCAAAGATAATGCAAAGTTACGGATTAAAAAACGGAAGTTTCATCAACCTGCTGAGCCTGGAAAAGAAAACGTGCCACCCGTCACGTTCGACAGGTGGCACGCTGATATCTTTAAAACGGGCAATTAGAGTCCGAAGGCTTCTTTCACTTTGTCTACATAGTCCAGTTTCTCCCAAGTGAAGAGTTCCACTTCGACAGTCTTGTCGCCTTCATACAGCGATTCGAAGTGTTTCTTTACTACTTGAGGTTCACGTCCCATGTGTCCGTAAGCGGCTGTTTCACTGTAAATCGGGTTACGCAGTTTCAAACGTTCTTCGATGGCGCGTGGACGCATGTCGAAGATTTCGTCCACTTTCTTGGCGATTTCACCGTCGCTCATGGCTACGTTGCTGCGTCCATACGTATTGACGTAGATGTTGATAGGACGTGCCACACCGATAGCGTACGATACCTGTACCAGTACTTCGTCGGCTACGCCGGCAGCTACCAGATTCTTGGCGATGTGACGGGCAGCGTATGCGGCACTACGGTCTACTTTGCTTGGGTCTTTGCCCGAGAAAGCGCCTCCACCGTGTGCGCCTGCACCTCCGTAGGTATCGACGATGATTTTACGTCCGGTCAGACCTGTATCTCCGTGCGGACCGCCGATGACGAATTTACCGGTAGGATTGACGAAATACTTGATCTGGTCGTTGAACAATTTCAGGACATCCGGGTTATGGATACCGGCTATTACGCGCGGCATCAGGATTTCAATCACGTCTTTACGGATCTGTGCCAGCATTTCCTCGTCAGCCTTCAGCTGAGCTTCTTTTGAGTCATTTTTCGGCTGGATAAATTCGTCGTGCTGGGTAGATACCACGATGGTATCGATACGTACCGGACGGCGGTTGTCGTCGTATTCGATGGTAACCTGGCTCTTTGAGTCCGGACGAAGGTAAGTCATCACTTTTCCTTCACGACGGATGTCAGCCAGTACCATCAGCAGTTTGTGTGCCAGGTCGAGTGACAACGGCATGTAGTTTTCGGTTTCATTGGTAGCGTAACCGAACATCATTCCCTGGTCGCCTGCTCCCTGGTTCATCGGGTCTTCACGTTCTACACCGCGGTTGATGTCAGGGCTCTGTTCGTGGATGGCCGAGAATACACCGCAGGAATTACCTTCGAACATGTATTCGCTTTTGGTATAGCCGATTTTATTGATAACCTCACGTGCTACACGTTGCAGGTCAATGTACGCTTTGGTTTTCACTTCTCCTGCCAGTACTACCTGTCCGGTAGTTACCAATGTTTCGCAAGCT
>URWP01000258.1 GCA_900551645.1 uncultured Bacteroides sp. | reverse complement strand
TCATATGAATGGAGCGGAATCGTTTTCATTCATATGGGCAGAGGTCAGATGCTATACAGCCATGTCTTTGCTTCCTTTGATGTTTTCTTCTCTTCCGGCGAGCATCGCATTACCGAATGTAATTACCCCTACACGGCCGATGTACATCAGAATGATCAGAACCGCCTTGCTTCCCAAGGTGATGTCCGAGAGGATCCCGGATGTCAATCCGGCAGTGGCCAAGGCGGAAACGGCTTCAAAGGATATTTTCAGAAAATCCGCACTGTCCGGCTCAAACAGTCCTATCAGATAAATACCCACAAACAGGATGAAGGTATAAAACAAAACGGTAGTCAGGGCCGAAGCAATGCGGTAATGCGGTATGATATTTCCTCGCAGAGAAACCTCTTTCCGCATTTCCAAGGCGTTTTTTGTATAGGCATACAAGGCTGAAATTGTGGTGGATTTCAGACCTCCGCCGGTGCCGGACGGAGAAGCTCCGATATACATGGTGATTGTCAGGATCAGCAGTGAAATGGGTACCATCCGACTGACATCAACGGTATTGTATCCTACTGTGGTCATGGCTGAAACGGATTGGAAAAGTGCAGCCATCCACCTGTCTCCTACAGGCATGGCCTGAAAGGAATCTTCACAAAAAAACAGGTGTACGGTTCCCCACAAAGCCAGCATTCCTGTGATGGTTACAATGACCTTGGATGTAAAGGATATTCTGTAGTCTTTCCGGGTCATCCATCTGCTTATGTCCGTCATCATGATAAAACCCATGGCTCCGGCTATACATAATACCATGATGACCACATTTACATATACGTCCGACTGGAACTGCATCAGGTTGTCCGTATAGATACTGAATCCGGCTGTACAGAAAGCTGACACTGAGTGAAACACAGCCGACCATACAGGTTGTGACACCCCCGTTGCAAGAAAATAAGGGCACAGTAACGCAAATCCGGCCAACTCGAAAAGGAAGGTGTATCTTACAATGTTCTTCAGCATGATTTCTGAATCCAGTGTGTCTGGAAAAGAAAATTGAGTCTGAAACAACCGGGCCTTGGCTGTCCCGAACCGCCCGGTCAGTTTGAGCATGATGAATGAAGAAAGGGTCATATACCCCAATCCTCCCATTTGTATCAGGGCTAAAATCACCAGTTGCCCGAAAAAGGTGTACTGTGTGGCAATGTCAACTGTGGTCAGTCCAGTAGTAGAAACAGCGCTGACCACCGTAAACAGGTGGTCAATGAAGGATATATCGCCTTTCGTGGAGATAGGCATCAGAAGCAGCAGAGTCCCTAATAAGGAATAGCCTGCATATACGGCCATAATCTGTCTCTGTGGCAAGTCTGATTTTACTCCGAAACAGATCAGCTGCTCCAGAGAGGTTTTCATCAGTCTGCGTTTGGCGTTTTTCCAAAGACGGACATGCCATTTGTTCGATTGATTTTCCATGAGTTATTTCTCCTTCTTCAATAGCATTTGTGTCTTTTCCTTAGCCAAAGCCTGCATATCTACAGCGACATCGTCTTCATCCACGATTTCAACACCGGTCATTGTTTCAATGATGTCTTCCATCGAAACGACTCCCCGCAGACTTCCATATTCATCAATAATGACAGATATGTGTTCACGCGTTTCCAGCATCTTCTCCCAAATCTGATAGACTGACTCTTCTTCGCGGAACGACAGAACCGGTCTGGTCAGATCGGCAAGCTTAGTGTCGAACTTGTCATCAGACAAGGCCTTGAGCACTGCATCTTTCAGAACATATCCGGTGATGTGTTCCTTTTCATTCTCATATACAGGAATACGCGAAAAGTTCCATTCCTGTTGGCGGTAAAACTCCTGGACAGTCATTTTTTGGTCGGCAGATTCCACAACGACAGACGGAGTCATGACTTCTCTGGCTTTTACCCCATACAGATGGATGCAGCTTTTGATGATCTTGCTTTCAGACTCTTGAAAGATACCTTCTGTTGTACCTACATCCACCATGGCAGAAACTTCTTCACGGCTCATGGTTGCTTGCTGGTTCTTTGGAGTAAAGACTTTGGTAATCAGTTCCGAAAGTAAAACCAGCGGATAGGTTATGAATATAAGTATTCGGATAACTTTTGTAGAAGGCATGGCCAATGATCGCCAATAAGACGCACCGATGGTCTTCGGGATAATTTCCGAAAGTACCAGAATAAGCAGTGTAAGAATAGCAGATATAATACCGAAATATTCTTCACCGAAAAGCTTGATTGATTCAGCTCCTACACCGGCAGACCCGATGGTGTGAGCCACAGTGTTGAGGGAAAGAATAGCCCCTACCGGACGGTCTACATTATTTTTATATTGTTTCATCAATGCGGCTGTCTTGTTGCCTTGACTTTCCTTCATTTTAATGAAGGACATAGGGGTAGACAGGAGAACTGCTTCCAATACGGAGCATAAAAAGGAAAGTGCCAAAGCACCTAAGAAATATAATATGATTAATCCCATTAATTTTGAAATATTCGTTAATAATAAGTTGTCTATTTTTTTGAGATAAGACACTTATTAAATTCGAAGATTTCTGAAACAGAGGTAATAGGGAACATTACCTCTATGAATATCAGATGTTAAATCAGTTAAACAATATGGTAGATTGTGTTTTTGTAAAAGTGTTTTTTTTGAACTAAACCCATTGATGCCACTTGCATTCTTTCTGTACTTATTTCCTTTAGACGAACATCTCTTTTGAAAGTACTGATTCTGCCAACATATTATTTTATAATCGATACTTGCAACATCAACATCTGAATAGTATTCATTAGGTGCATAAAATTCTACAGGAATCTCTTTAATTGAACTTCCTGTTTTATTTATGGATTTTTCCAGAGTTGTGATTAAAGTTGAAAGTATCGCAACGAGGAAAAAAATGAGTGGGTTTCGTATCATTTGCAATGCAAATATACAAATTAAAACGAGAGGAAGTATTCTTCTTCAAACAAATATTGAATAAAATATCAACTAGTAGATTCTTTTATTAATAATAGCTAATAACAAGAATATGCATCGGATAAAACGCATAGAACCCATACTTCGCCACCTTGCCATGTATGAAGCCCCGTGTTCCATCGTAACAGGCAATCACCAGACATGCCAGCAAAGCGCCGACTATCCCATAGTGCATCATCAGCGGAAAGGCACAGAATAGCTGCGCCTTTCTACCCGAGGGAAAAGAAGGATTGCTGACATTCCCCAACAGATAGAACACCACCATCATCAGAATCCCCCGCCACTCATAGTCCACACCCGACCAAGTGGCGAAACAAGCAATAGAAAGGATGACAACCCCACAAAGGATGTCCTCCTTTTTTAATGCTTTTATCGCAGCCAGTGCCATTACACCCAATGCCAGGGTGAAGAGCACATTGTGCGTCCCGTCTGCGCCATTCAGCAAGTACCACGGCACCTCACTGACTACGGCAAATCCGAGTAGCTGCAAGAAGTACTTCATCCGGTTTCGGGTATGCCGGAAGCCCTCTGCAATGAGAAAAGCAAACACCGGAAAGGCGATGCGCCCGAAGCAGCGCATGACCTCGTAAAGGAGCGTTCCGTGCTCCATCAGGTAGTAGGCACAGTGGTCTGCCACCATGGAAAGGACGGCGATGACCTTCAGTGCGCTACCAC
>URWP01000257.1 GCA_900551645.1 uncultured Bacteroides sp. | reverse complement strand
CGATAAGTACCAGCCGGTCACCTTACGAAATCCAACGTTTCGTGGGAGAAGTTCGCCAAGGGGATGTAGACGGTTTCCTGAACCGCCTGCGCACCTTCTTCGACGATACTCCCTACGAATTGGCACGCTACCGGGAAGTGCATTACCAGAACATCCTGTACATCGTTTTCAAGCTGATGGGATTCCATACCGAAGTGGAATACCGTACCTCACGGGGCCGTGTAGACCTCGTGCTGAAGACAGCCGACTACATCTATGTCATGGAGTTCAAACTGGACGGAACGGCCGAAGAAGCCATGAGGCAAATCGAAGAGAAAGGCTATGCCGCTCCCTTTGCGGCAGACGGAAGGAAAGTCATCAAGGTGGGTGTGAATTTCAGCGAGGAGACAAGAAGTATAGACAAGTGGATTATAAAGATGTAAACCTGTAGGTAAATTCATAGAAACCCTTAAGGTTGTGTAAAAGTTACCGGGACCGTAAACCGACCGTTCGCCAACCGTCTTTTGTCCGTAGCAAACTTCCAATGGGACATCAACCGGAATGCACGCAGCACTTCTGCATCCAGCTCCGGAGAAACAGAATGAATGATTTGAAACGATCGGGAGTACCGTCACGCTCTACCTCAAACTGTACGATAACCATTCCTTGCACACCCTTATCCGATACCGACTGAGGATACTCTATCTCCTTCTTCAGTAATTGTAGAAATTCAGAATATTCCGTCATCACAAAAACATTTACCGGTAAAGGAAGAACAAAAGCGCTTATGATGAACAACAGCAATATCCCCCTTCGGCATGCAAAGAATGTATTGCGGCTACACAGCCATTTGTAAAACAGATAAAAGAAAGTAAGTCCTGCATTTACATGAACAAAATACATCAACCCTTATTCTCTATCAGATTCAAGATTTCCTCCAGTTCTTCTTTCGATATCTTCTGTTCACGGGCAAAGAAAGATACCAAATCTTTGTATGAATCGGCAAAATAATTCTTCACGAAAGTACCTACCGAGGTTTTAGCATATTCTTCCTGAGTTACAGCGGGCTGAAAAATATAGGTATTTCCAAAACGACGGGCCGTGACATACCCCTTCCGTTTCAGGTTGTTCACAATGGAAGCAAGAGTCGTATAAGGAGGTCTGGGTTCAGGATAGCACTTCAGAACATCCTTTACGCAACACATGCCTATTTTCCAGATATAGCGCATGGCTTCCTCTTCCTGATGGGTCAATTTTTCCATAGACATCTATTTTAAAACTAGTAATCTACAAATTTATGGAAAGTCCGTAACATAAGCAAACATTCATACTCCTTTTCCAACCCTACCGACAAGTAATCATGAAATCAAGGCAGCGGGAAACGTACCAGCACCGGTTCCGGAGCATAAGCCACGGCATACAGGCAATTGTCGTCCTTTGTCCCTTCAATGTTCCTCAAAGGCACATCCGATGCCAATCGTTTCACCAGTGTGCCGTCCCATCGGTACACTTCCACCGTCTGTCCGAGAAAAGCGGCATCTCTGTCATCCCTGTAATTCTTCCCCGAATACAGCGCATACACATGGCTGTCAGTAGCACAGACATCCAGATAACCCAGCGGAGTTTCTGCGTCCATGGCAGGAGAATTGTAATTGTAGGCAGGGAAAGATTCTAGATTCTCTTTGTACACTTCCATCCTTCCTTCTCTTTCTCGTAGAAAACCATGATTTTGGACTTCAAAACAGCCTGTACGAATCTCGTTCCACGATTGTTTGACGCCAGTCTTCCCTGGTATATCTCGCCCCGGATGATTCCACTGACCCGCTTCTCTTTTTCATCCCGGTAAGGATAATCGCCGAAACCTACTATGCTGTTACCCTTTTCATCCAACAAGAAGAAACGATCGGAAACATTTCCTTCCGGTTTTACTGATAACTTTCGGTATAACCCGTTTTTCACACCTCCGTTTTTCCATAAATAATAGTTTTTTCAATTAATCACGCACAAAGCTACGTATTATTCGTAATAAAACAAAATATGACGAATTTGTTTTACGAAAAATTCGTCATATCTTACCAATTTATTCATATACATTGATAATCAATAAAATATCATAACATTACTTTCCCTTGAATGAGGACGGAATATTCTATTCTGGAAATATAGGAACGAATAATCCCCTAAAGATAGTTAACTACACACCCAGATTCAAATGATTTATTCTATATTTGTAATCAAACCAAACTTATACGAAGATGAAAACAAGTAAGACACTGATCCTGCTTCTTGCCTTAATTGTGGCAGAAATCACGCATGCACAATCTGTAGACGGTATCAGCGGTGCTTCGCAACAAATTACAAAAAATCAAACGATGAAAGGAGAAACCGTGATATGTCGCGGGAAAGAAGCACATACAGCCGGGAAAATGCTAGCCATAGGAAAAAAGGCTCCTGATTTCAAGGCTGTCAACGGGAAATTAGCCGAAGTTTCTTTGTCTGATTATCGGGGGAAACGGGTTATTCTGAATATCTTCCCCAGCCTGGACACACCTACCTGCGCCGTTTCCGTAAGACAATTCAATGCAAGAGCTTCAAGCCTGGACAATACGGTAGTGCTTTGCCTCTCCATGGACTTACCTTTTGCCCAATCGCGCTTCTGCTCGGTAGAAGGACTGGAAAACGTCGTACCGCTTTCATTGTTCCGAAATCACGATTTCTTCGACAAATACGGTCTCCAACTAGCAGACGGTCCCCTGGAAGGACTGGCAGCACGTGCTGTCATTGTAGTGGATGAACAGGGTAAAGTCATCTACACCCAACTGGTGGAAGACATCTCACACGAACCGGACTACGATGCGGCACTGAAAGCCCTCGAAGAGTTCTGACAATACTTTTTAGATTATTCGTTCAGGAAACTCATGGAAGAAAAGAAACCATATCAGAAAGACAAGAAACGATGCCGCTGGTGTAACATGACCAACCCGCTTTATGTGGATTACCACGACCACGAATGGGGTGTACCGGTACACGAAGACAGCAAACTCTTCGAAATGCTTCTGCTTGAAACGTTTCAGGCAGGACTTTCCTGGGAGTGTGTATTGAACAAGCGTGAAGCGTTCCGCCAGGCATTCGATGGTTTCGATGCCACGAAAGTCGCCGCTTATGACGAAGAAAAACGTCTGACTTTACAACAAGACAAAGGTATCATCCGTAATCGCCTGAAGATACAGGCAGCCGTAACCAATGCCCGTATATTCAATGATATATGTCAGGAATACGGTTCGTTCGACCGCTATATCTGGCACTTTACCGATTACCGGACCTTTTACGAAACAGACCGTACCACCTCCCCTCTCTCGGACACAATTTCCAAAGATCTTTACCGGAAAGGGATGAAATTTGTGGGAAGTACCATCATCTATTCCTACCTGCAAGCCATCGGCATCATCAACTCCCATGAGGAAGGCTGCTGGCTGGCAAGAAAAAACGCTCAAGCCTTATGACTATCACCTCATTAGTTGAAAATACCAGCCGGGAAGATTTTCCCATAGAACACGGCCTCAGCCTGCACATCCGACTGGAAGACGGACGACAGATATTATTCGATATGGGACAAGGAAACCTGTTTGCCCGGAATGCAGAACATCTGGACATCCGATTGTCTGAAATCGATATGGCTAAAAAAATAA
>URWP01000256.1 GCA_900551645.1 uncultured Bacteroides sp. | reverse complement strand
AACCTTAGCGATCGGAGCCAAGCAGTTAGTAGTACAAGAAGCGTTAGAAACGAACTGAGTACCCTTAACGTAAGTCTTTTCGTTAACACCGCAAACGAACATCGGAGTGTCATCCTTAGAAGGAGCTGACATTACAACATATTTAGCACCAGCTTCGATGTGAGCCTGAGCTTTTTCCTTAGTCAGGAACAAACCAGTAGATTCTACTACGTATTCAGCACCTACTGCATCCCATGCCAATTCTTTCGGGTCTTTGCATGCAGTTACACGGATTTCCTTACCGTTAACAATCAATTTGCTGTTTTCTACGTCAGCTTCGATAGTACCGTTGAATTTACCGTGCATAGTATCATATTTCAACATGTATGCCAAGTAATCTACCGGACACAAGTCGTTAATACCTACGATCTGAATATCGTTTCTGTTCTGAGCTGCACGGAATACGAAACGGCCGATACGACCGAAACCGTTAATACCTACTTTAATCATTTTGTTTAAAATTTAAAGGTTTTATAATAAAATTTATAAACACTAGCAATTTCTACATCAGGAGATTAGCGCCTCAACGCCACCTTTCTTCCCTAATGCGATGCAAAAATAACGATTTCTTTTGAATTCTACTCATTAAAAGTATTAAAATTAAGAAAAAAATCATCTGTAGCCAATCCTTTTCAGATGTAACTATGTTTTTACCTGGCAAATATACAATCCAGTGAAAAAAATACTACTTTTACACCAAATATCAAGAAAGAATACTATGAAAAAAAGTAAGTTTCTCCAGGATTTCAAAGCTTTTGCCATGAAGGGCAATGTAATAGACATGGCAGTCGGTGTAATCATCGGCGGTGCATTCGGAAAAATCGTAAGTTCCGTAGTAAACGATATCATCATGCCTCCTTTAGGTTTATTGATTGGTGGTGTCAATTTCAAAGACTTGAAACTGGTCTTAAAACCAGCCATTATAGAAAACGGAGAAGAAGCGGCAGCAGTCACTTTAAATTACGGAAATTTCCTTCAGAACGTCTTCGATACCTTGATTATCGCCTTTTCCATTTTTGTTCTTGTCAGAGTAATCACTCATCTGACGAAAAAGAAAAAAGAAGTACCACAAGCTCCGCCCGCTCCACCAACCCCTACTAAAGAGGAAGTGTTACTTACAGAAATCCGCGACCTATTGAAGGAAATGAACGAACAGAAATAAATCTTTATTCCATATCGCTATATTATATATATTAAGGTATATGCGACATCTCCAATTCAATAGCATTTGACAAATCAATTAGAATCTGAAATCTATGAAGTATTTAAACATGAAATCATGTTGCCTGATGTTTTGCTGCTTCCTGGCTACATCAACGGCACTCGCAGAAAACATCCGCAAGAAAGTAAAAAATGCCGCCGGCATTGAAGTGACCTACCAATCCAGTTATAAAGGAAAAGTAGCTCCAGGAAAAATGCTGATGAAAATTGTTGGCAATGAAGTAGTCCTTACCTCCATTACTCCGGAAGAGAAAGGACAAAAGGAAGTACGTGAACAGGACAAGGCACCGGTTGTAACCAACTACATCGATTATCAGGCATGCAAGTCCTATAAAAGAGCAGAACTAGCAGACGGAAAAATCATCTCAGCTGCTACCCCTTTCGAATTTGGTAAGGGATTCAAGGAAGTAGGGACAGATAAAGTACTGGGGCTGGACTGCAAGATTCTACAGACCATCATCAATTCGAACACCATCCAAGTATGGTATACTACCGATATTCCATTCCGGGGAACCCCACAGGCTAATGTAGGTGTACCCGACGGTCTGGTTCTGAAAATAGTCCGGAACGGTGATACCGTACAAGAAGCCATCAGCATCAATCCTGAAAAGAAAGCAGACATTTCTCTGTTACCTACCTCATGGGGAAATATGATGGACAATGCCGACTACCAATACACCCTCAACCAAAGTGGAGTCATCACCATTCCGGTATTCAACGAACAGACCATCTGTTTTAATGGTGCCAAACTTCCGGACCAGCTGAATGACAATGAATGTTACAGTGCAGCCGGAGGAACCGTCATTCTGAAAAAAGTGAAGCTTCCTGAATATGTAGCAAACCGTACGGTTTTCGTCGAAGTATCCCAATATTCCGACGGTGATGCCTACGACCGTACCGGTTCCATCTTCCTGATACCGACCGACAAGAAACAATCGTTCCTCGATGCTTTGCGCAACCTGAACAGTGTTCCTTCCTTCCGCTCGGACAGCACAGACTATCACGGACTGGTAGCTACAGACTCTTACGATACCCCACTCGAACTGATGCGATTCTTTACCGGATTCGGCGTGCGAAGCTACAACCACAACAAAGTAATGGGGCAGGATTGGGTAGATTCTGTATTGTACAAAAGTGAAGTGACCCCGCTTGTAGAACATCTGCAGGGTGAAGCCTGGATTGGAGCCTATATCGGCAACTGGGACGCTAAAGGACATCGCCTGTCCTTGAAGTTGAAATATTATCCGGACGATGAACATCGGATATACAAATCCATTCCGTTGTTCAATACTGTAAACTACATGGAACAGGCCGGACAACCTTACCCCATCTTCATGCTGAAAGATTCATTGAAAGCTACCTTCACTCTGAAAGAACCGGTAAAGGATGCTAAACTTTACTATTTCACTACCGGACACGGTGGTTGGGGAAACGGTGACGAATTCAACCAGAAACCGAATAGCATTTACTTGGACGGACAGAAAGTGATTACTTTCATTCCCTGGCGTGACGATTGCGGAACTTATCGCAACTGGAACCCCTGTTCAGGTAACTTCTCCAACGGCCTGAGTTCTTCAGACCTGAGCCGTTCCAATTGGTGCCCGGGAACTGTCACCAATCCGGAATACATCTATTTAGGCAATTTGGATGCCGGTACCCACACCATCACCGTTCAGATTCCTCAGGGAGCCCCTGAAGGAGGCAGCAACAGTTACTGGTGTATCTCCGGAACTTTGATTTATTGATTCATCTTTCATTCAAGCAAAAGTCCCAGGCCTGAAGCAAGACCTGGGACTTTTATTTATGCCTCAATAAAACAAATAATCTGATAAGAACAGCCTGACATAAAATTCTACATTCAGTAAAACGGGTACATACCTCTGAGTTATCGTTACAAGCCTTTTGCCTGTTCCTCACTACCTTTGCATAGAAATTTAAAAAAAGGAATTATGGACCGAAGGAGTTTTCTAAAACAAGCGACCGGCTATGCTCTGGCGATAACCGGAACAATGACAGGCATAGGACAGGCTTTTGCCTCTACAATGCCTGCAAAGGAGAATAAGACAAATAAAGCTTCCGACAATCTGAAAAAAGACAAGGATATGGAACACCGGAATCTTGGCGGGATGGAAGTTTCCGCCATAGGTTTGGGCTGTCTGCCGATGGTGGGTTATTACGGCGGGAAATACGAAAAGAAAGACATGATAGCCCTTATCCGCCGGGCATACGACCAAGGGGTCACACTGTTCGACACGGCGGAGGTGTACGGACCTTACACCAGCGAAGAATGGGTGGGCGAAGCTGTCGCGCCGTTCCGTGACAAAGTGAAGATAGAAACCAAGTTCGGCTTCGGTGTGGAAGAAGGTCAGCCAACCGCCCTGAACAGCCGTCCCGACCATATCCGTCGGGCTGT
>URWP01000255.1 GCA_900551645.1 uncultured Bacteroides sp. | reverse complement strand
AACCCATGATGCTGACGGCCAGCCTGGGGTATCCCATCGCCCACAAAGAACGGATTGTGCGTCTGGAACTGTGCGGCGGAGCCTTGTATGATTTGGGTGTATACCCCATCAACTTCGCTCTCATGACATTCGGAAACGACCTCGAAAAAATTACCTCTACGTGTATGAAGAACGAGGCAGGAGTAGACATGCAGAACAGTATTACATTCACTTACAGAGACGGACGCATGGCCGCCTCCGAACGCCAGGGAATCATCTCCGGCAACAAAGGCTACCTTGTCATCGACAACATCAACAACCCGCAACAGGCCGTAGTTTATAACACCGACCATCAGGAGACAGCCCGGTATACCTGTCCACCACAGATTACCGGATTCGAATACCAGGTACAGGAAGCCGCCGAAGCCATCCGCCGGGGTGCCATCGAACCGGCCTCCATGCCTCATGCCGAAACCCTCCGGGTAATGCAGATGCTGGACAGCCTCCGTCAGGAATGGGGTATCCGCTTCCCGATGGACGAATAACTCTGAAAGTATCAGATTCAGGACTGGAGTTTCCGTTTCTTTGAAGAGTCGGGAACTCCAGTCAACGGTTCAAAACACATAATACATACGCAACAAACCAACCAGATAAGTACCGGAACTGTTCCGGATAGCATGAATTGCCGGTTGGATAGCCATGCGGGAAGTACATCCCCATCTGCATGACAACTCTCCTGCCCATTCATGCGCTGTCGTATAATCGGCGTAATCAAGGAAAAAGCCGAAAGACACCTTGTCTCCCCTCACAATTCTTCCGGTTCCTACATAACTTCTGCAACCTCCCTCTACAGAAGGATTGACTGAATATTGTAATAAGGCATAAATATTCTGATATATATGCTGCTCCGCATAAGTCCAAAGAACATAAGTCATTTTTTTCTTCTGCGCCGCTTGTACGAACGGCTCTTCCACTCCCATTTCATTACCGACACAACCCCCACGATATATGCCAGCACCCATAGAATATTCGCTATCATTTTTCTGATAAATTACAGATGAAAGTCCCAGGATACCGTCGGTATCCGGAGAAAAACGAAAGACATTATCTCTCTCCGTCAAAGCCTGATAACTGGTTCCGTTATAAACGGACACCTCCATGGTCCAGTCCTTATATTTCAGTTTATAATCCAATCCCAGCGCCGCCAACGGATAATTGGCCAACGGATAATTGGCCGAAAGTGTCGGATAAATGCCGCAAGAACTGTTGGTAAAAAACGAAGCACAAGAAGAAATGAAATAATCTTCATTTACATTCCTTACCCCCAAGAACAACGATGAGCGGTTCCCCTTATATTCCAACCCCAGCACTGCCAGCGCGAACGGCAGGTTCCTTTCTTCGATGTTCGAAAATCCCTGCCAGTCATTGACCAAAGATTCCTCACAAGTTTCAGCTATGCTGATGGAAGAAAAACAGAACCGAATTTTTTTGTCCAAACGACAGGATAAATCAAGTCGTAACAGATTTACCCACTTGCTGGCTTTCCTGAAATCCGTCTGGACTTCCGTCGTATAAGTCAAACCAACCTCATCACCCATCATTGAATTTCCCCTCATAAGACACATGACCAGACAACAAAAACGAACTTTCGACATTCTCATTACTCCTCCCCTCCTTTCCTTTATAAATGAGTACTTTTCTTTTGCGCTACAAAAATATACACATCAAATCCGGAAACCCTTTAGAAAGAGATTAGAACGCTATTAGAATCTCATTAGAAGATACCCTTGTATAAAAAATCCGGACAAACAAGTCTGATAATACTCATCTGTCCGGATTGTCGTTATACGGTTACCTCAGCCTGAAAATCTGTTCTTATTTCTGGCTATCATCCCGGTAATCAATTTATTCAGCCGCTGTAGTTGCCGATGCCGGTTTTTCAATTCCATCCTCCGTAGCCCGTTCTTCCATCCGTTTGATTCTCAAATCCAAATCCGGATGGGTAGAGAACAACTGGTTCAGCTTGCTCGTACCCTGTGCCCCGCTTTCTTCCTGAAGCTGCTTCAGTTTCTAGAAAGACAAGGCCATCGCCCACGGATTCTTACCGGCCTTCTTCAGGAACTCATAACCGTAATCGTCGGCATCACACTCCTGTTTCTGGGAATACCGGGCATTGACCAGCGCCTCGGTCAAGTCACCGATTTGAGAGTCTGTCAAGGCAGCAACCTTTCCTCCCTGCGAAGAAATACCGTCCTTCAGAGCCGAAGTCAACAATGCCGTACGGAATCCTTTCTTGGAATCCCGATGCGCCACATGACCGATTTCATGACCAATCACACCGAGCAATTCTTCATCGGTCATGATATCCATCAGCGATGAAAAAACACGTACACTTCCGTCAGCACAAGCAAACGCATTCACATCGGTCACATAATACACCTTAAAATTCAATGGAATACCATCGGCATCGCTCAATCCCTCCGTAAGTTTCTTCAAACGGATAGTATACTCATTATCATCGGCACACACCTGATTATGTTCATCCATCCAGGCAATGTACTCTGCTACGTACTCGGTCATCTGTTCATCGGTCAACGTAGCCGCACTTACTACTTTGGTAGCTCCACTGATAGCTTTTTTCAAATTAAATTGTGCCATAGCCGGAACTGTCACAACGGCACACACCAGCAATAAGATTGCTTTGAGAAAATTACTGTTCTTCATAAAGAGAGATTATTTAAGTGTAGTTATTCATTCGTTCTTCATAGCTTTTCGGCAATAGACTCCACCACAAATACCCAACAATCCGAAAACTACCAACGTGCCATACAAGGAAGATTCAGAAGCCGGAAGCCGGATTTTCTCGGGACGGTCCCGATAATACCATACGGTCAATTCATCGCCCACTTTCCTGAACGGATTATGGCTCTTTTCATAAACATACATATCGCCATATTTCAGAGTCGGATAACAGATTAACATCTCACTTTCATACCTGATTTTCCGACGACGATATATTCGCTTCCGATTATACTTCTTGACTACACCAGTTGTGGTTTCACAGTCCTTCGAAGCGATAATAAGGGAACTGAGCCCCACTATGCCTCCAAGGAATAAAAATCCTCCCACAACCAATAAGAGTAAAACTATTATTTGAGGATTCAATGTCTTCATAGGGTCGTTTAGTTTTTTACAAAGGTAACATTTATTCCGACTTCTGAACTTTTTCAATCAAAAAAAATCAAATTCAGACAAAACGCTTCCCCAATAACTAGTACAACTACAAATCACAGTGAAAGAAAACATTTTCAAAAATTTCTTTTGCCAATAAAAAAACTTTTATACATTCGCAAAAAGACCTGTTTAATCTATATTTACCAACAAAAAACACCGAATAAACGAAAATATGCCAGAGATATGATAGATTATCTTGGCTTTATTGCATAAAAAAGAAACTTCCATATCAGAAACCGGACAGGCATCGTCCGAGTCTCCCTCAACTAAAATAATCCAAATACAACGATAACCTGAATCGAAACATCATGAAAAAGACACTGATTTTATGGGCAGCACTGGCCTGTGCCTGCCCGGGCATCGCCCAAAAGAAAAATTTCTCTTACCAGTTCTACGGTTTCGTCCGTGGCGACCTGTTCTATAATACCCGTGCCAACCAGGCTCCCGTAGACGGAAACTTCTACCTCTATCCGCTGGACCACGACTACGACAGCCGGGGAGAAGACATCAATGCTACG
>URWP01000254.1 GCA_900551645.1 uncultured Bacteroides sp. | reverse complement strand
CCGGTCCCGACACGGCTGGCCAGTGAGATGGTAAAAGCCTGAAACGAAGAGATATGCTTTTCGTGTCCGTTGATTTTGGCAGTAGAGTCACCCAGCAGTCGAATCATTTCGCCCAGCATGCGGAACTGTACGAACTTGGTTTTGATACTGAACCAGATGGCACACCCCAACAGCATGGCTATCAGGATATAGGTCCATAAGATATGATTGGTTTCGTTGATGATTAGTGAGAATAATTCCATGGAGTTTATTGCTCGGGTTTGAGTTTGAAATAGAATGTATGTTCTCTGAATACCGGTTCTACCAGGTCGAAACGGATAAAGTCTGCCAACAGGCTGATTATCTGTTTTCGGGGCATCTGTGACAGCTTGACGCACTTGTTCAGAGTCAGTTCTCCGTATTGTCCCAGCAGACTTAGTACATGCTGTTCCTTTTCTGTGTAAGTCACTATCACTTCCTTGCGGTTGTGTCGCCAGACATCCAGGTGTACAGGAGTGGCCAGAATCGTTTCATCCTTGATGCGTATGTAAGCCTTCGGCCGGTTTTCTTCGTCAATGGCATAGATGGGTTTGTCTTTGCTTTCAGGTACATAGACTTCCAGTACGTCCTTTCCTTCTACCTTATATAATTGGTTGTCCAGTGTCACGGCAGGTTTGCAGTACATTGTGGCAGCCGCTTCTATCATATAGAGTTCCTCTTCCGAACGTATACCGGCTATCTTGCCGTTATCCTTGACTCCGATAAGGAGTCTTCCGCCTTCGGTATTGGCAAAGGCCGACAGGCTCCTGGCTATTTTCCGGGCATCGGTAATGGCAAACTTGAAGTCTTGGTGTACGTGCTCACCTTCAGCTACCAGTTGTTGGATGTGATTTGTTGTCGTTTTCATGTTCGGTCGGCAAAAATACAAAAAATAAGGCTCTCCTCCTTTTAAATTAAAAACTTTTAGGAAGAGAACCTTATTAAATTGTATCAATGGATACTGTTTAGTAGCAATGCTTGTGAGTCATGATGTCCAGTACCATCTTGTCGGTTTCATTCATACCTTCCGAACCGATACGGGTCAGATTCCGGATGCTCAGGTCTACATCATCTTCGATGATACCTTCTACGGCTGTCACACATTTGTGCTCTATGGCCAGGATAGCCGAAAGTACGCTGTAGAAACACCGCTGGTCAGTTTCAGGGCACAACTCGGCTTTGCACCGTCGCAGATGATACCGGTCAGGTTGGCTATCATGTTCTTGACAGCGAAAGCTACTTGCTCGTAGTTTCCTCCCATCAGGTAAGTAATGCCACAACTGCTTCCTGTGGCAGCTACAACACATCCACACAGGGCTGAGAGACGTCCCAGACTTTGTTTGATATAGATGACTGTCAGATGACTCAGGGTGAGGGCACGTATCAGTTCTTCTTCCGTTTTCTGATTGTCTTCAGCATATACTACTACCGGCAAGGTAGCGGCTATTCCTTGGTTGCCACTTCCTGAATTGCTCATGACTGGAATCATGGCTCCGGCCATACGGGCATCGCACGCTGCCGAGGTATACGACAGAATGTGGGTGAAGGTGTTGCTGCCCATGATGAGCTGTTCGCTCCGGCTGCTACAGAGGGTTTTACCCAATTCATGTCCATAACTTCCTGCCAATGAGCGTTCAGCGGCAGCTTTATTCAGGCGTTTTGCTTCCAGTATGAATCGGATTTCTTCTATCGGTGTTGTCGTGGCAAACTCGAAGACTTTTTTCAGGTTCAGGTTTACTTTCTTGTCACCTGTGTCACTGTTAGAGTTGCTGCGGATGTTCAGCAGTACCTCGTCGTTGAAGCTTTCGTAGACAAAATGTGTATGCCCGCCGCTGATGATGGCAGTAGCTTTGTTACCATCAGCTTCACAACATACTTCGATGTACAGTTTTTCTTCGATTCCTTCTTTCAGTGAAATCTGGATAGCCTGCGTATCGATCAGTTTCTTTCCTTCCTCTACGGCTTCGGGAGTACAGTCTTTCAGTACTTCCAGTCCATATTCTGACTTACCGATGAGAGCTCCCAAAGCGATGGCGATAGGAAGTCCTATCATGTCTGTTCCCGGAATACCTACTCCCATGGCGTTTTTCAGAATATTTGCGCTCAATTGTGCCGTGATGCGTTGCGGATGTCTGTTTTTCAGGATTTCGCTGGCTTTGGCTACGCACAAAGCCACGGCGATAGGTTCCGTACAACCGATGGCCGGAACCACTTCCTGGTGAATCAGGGCAATTATCTGCTCTCTTTCTGATTTTTCAAGCATATATTTCCTTCTTATTTCTTATAGTTCTTCAATCCGGTTTCCAGGAAATCGATGTATTTCTGGATATCTTCGTCGTAGGAATATGATTTGTTCAGCGGCTTGCCTTCGTTGTCTATCAGTACGTAGAACGGCTGGGCATTGGCACCGAACTTGGTACGCTGCAGGTAGCTCCACTTGTCTCCTATGGTACGCAGGGTACGTTCCTGACCGTTTTCCGTGATGCGGATAGGTTCCGGCAGCTTGGTCTTTTCGTCTACATACAGGGTAATCAGTACATAGTCGTCG
Organism: uncultured Bacteroides sp.; assembly: GCA_900551645.1. Lineage (GTDB taxonomy): Bacteria > Bacteroidota > Bacteroidia > Bacteroidales > Bacteroidaceae > Phocaeicola. Next base: position 1,170 of record URWP01000254.1, on the reverse strand, counting down.
TTCAGCAGTTGGCTGACTTTCGGGTCGGTCCATACGGAGAGTTCCATCTTCCGGCAGTTCACGCAGCCGTAACCTGTGAAGTCTATCATCACGGGTTTGCCGTTCTGGCGGGCATATTCCATACCTGCGTCGAAATCGTTGAACTTGGCATGTACTTCGTTCTTGTAGAGGTTGAAGTCCTGGGTCTGCATCGGTGGTGCAAAGGCGCTGACAGCCTTCAGCGGTGCTCCCCAGAGTCCCGGAATCATGTAGACGGCGAATGCCAGTGAGAACATGGCCAGGAAAAAGCGGGTAACACTTACCTTGTTGTCGTCATCATCGTGCGGGAACTTGATTTTTCCGAGCAGATACATACCCAGCAGACCGAAGATGACAATCCACAGGGCCAGGAAAGTTTCGCGGTCCAGAATGCGCCAGCCGTAAGCCAAGTCGGCTACTGACAGGAACTTCAGGGCGAAAGCCAGTTCCAGGAAACCCAGTGTCACCTTGATGACGTTCATCCATCCTCCTGATTTCGGCATGGATTTCAGCCAGGACGGGAAAAGTGCGAAAAGGGTGAATGGTAATGCCAGTGCAATGGCGAAGCCCAGCATACCGATGGCCGGAGCCAGGTAACTTCCCGTAGACGATACTTCCACCAGCAGGAATCCGATGATAGGACCTGTACATGAGAAGGATACCAGTGACAGGGTGAAGGCCATCAGGAAGATACTCAGCAGACCGGTGGTCTGTTCGGCCTTGCTGTCGATGGCGTTACTCCAGCGGGATGGCAGGGTGATTTCGAAGGCTCCGAAGAACGAAGCGGCAAACACCACCAGCATCAGGCAGAAGAAGATGTTGAAAATGGCGTTCGTAGAAAGCGAGTTCAAGGCATTGGCACCCCAGATACCAGTGATAATCAGTCCCAGTCCTACGTAGATGACTACGATGGAAGCTCCGTAAGTCCAGGCATCACGGATTCCTTTCTTTTTGTCCTTGGTACGTTTCAGGAAGAAACTTACTGTCATCGGGATAATGGGCCATACACACGGTGTAAACAAGGCCAGCAGTCCGCCCAGCATACCGGTAAAGAAGATGTATATCCAGGTATGCGATTCATTGTTGATGTTTTCGCCGTAACTTCCCAATTCGCTGATGACCGGTGCCCAATAATCGGCAGTGCCGCTAGTG
>URWP01000253.1 GCA_900551645.1 uncultured Bacteroides sp. | reverse complement strand
ACCCGGAAACCGGCGAGGAATGTCCTCCGGGAGTACAGGGAGAGATGTGTAACCGGGGATATAACAACATGAAAGGGTACTACAAGAATCCGCAGGCTACGGCCGAGGTGATTGACAAGGACGGCTTCCTGCACTCGGGCGATCTGGGCGTGAAAGACGAAAACGGCAATTACCGCATTACGGGACGTATCAAGGACATGATTATCCGTGGAGGTGAGAACATCTATCCGCGCGAAATCGAAGAATTCCTGTATCAGATGCCGGGTATCAAGGATGTACAGGTGGCCGGTGTACCGTCGAAGAAATACGGCGAGGCCGTAGGTGCCTTCATCATCCTGCATGAGGGATGTACGATGAACGAGTACGATGTACGTGAGTTCTGCGAAGGAAAGATTGCCCGCTACAAGATTCCGAAATACATCTTCTTCGTGAAGGAATTCCCGATGACGGGAAGCGGCAAGATTCAGAAATTCAAACTGAAAGAACTGAGTCTGGAACTCTGCAAACAACAAGGAATAGAAGTAATCTGACAATAACGGAATAAACCCGTAGAGGCGTACGGTCATTCTGCCGGCAAGCAGATGTCTGTACGCCTCTTCCAATCTTAAAACAAAGAGCCATATGAATCTCCAGATGAAACAGAACAGAAGTGAATTCGTTGAATTACTTTATTCAACGGGACGGGAAGGAATGGACGAGGTTATCAACCAATTGGAAGAACTGGGATTCTTCCAGGCTCCGGCTTCCAGCAAATTCCACCTTAATCATGAAGGAGGATTATTGGAACATTCTCTCAATGTGTGTAAGGTGGGACTGATGCTGCGTGAACAGATGCTGCTTCTAAAACCCGACCTGGAAGAAAGCCTCAACAAGGAAAGTGTCATCATCGCTTCCTTGCTACATGATATCTGCAAGGCGGATATTTATCAGAAATGTATCCGGAAACGGAAAGACCGGCTGGGACAATGGGTGGACTACGAAACGTATGAACTGGATTACTCGGACTTTCCGCTGGGACACGGCGAAAAATCGGTCATCGTGCTGCTACGGATGGGTCTGGACTTATCGGACGACGAAATCATGGCTATCCGCTGGCACATGTCGGCATGGGACCTGCCGTTTCAAAGCCCGGACCTGAAAGCGAATTTCGATACTGCCAAACGGTTGTGTCCGCTCTGTACCCTGATTCAAGCAGCCGACGGACTGGCTTCCAACCTGCTGGAAAGCAAAGACCCGGAAGAAACCTATTAAAACAACTCATCAGTAACGAGCCGGAAACGATTTTCCGGTTTGCTACTGACAGAAACCGTATATTATGGACGAACTTACTCTTACTACCCCTACCCTCCTCTTTTCGGCAGTCTCGCTGATTCTGCTGGCTTATACCAACCGTTTCCTTTCGTATGCCCAACTGGTACGTACGCTGAAAGAACAGTATGTAAAAGAACATTCGGAAGTGACGGCCGCACAGATAGCCAACCTGCGGAAACGGCTCTACCTGACGCGTAACATGCAGGTGTTAGGTATTTCAAGCCTCTTTTTCTGTGTCATCACCATGTTTCTGATTTACATCGGGCTGCATGCCTTATCGGTCTACATCTTCGGCTTTGCCCTCCTGCTGCTCATCGCCTCGCTGGGACTTTCCATCTGGGAAATCCATATCTCGGTCAAGGCCCTGGAAATCCATCTGCAGAACATGGAAGGATAGCATATTGGGAATCAGGTTATTGCATATCACATTGAAAAGAATGTTGAGAAACCTTTTGATGAAACTTAATCCTATTAAAAACATCATAAGAAATATAACTACTACATAAATTGAATACCAAGTCTGAGGTTAAAAAAATTTCAGACCTACGAATCGTGGATGTTCAAGGCCAAGAAGAAAAAACGCACCAAGTATATTCAAAGATAGGAAATATTTTCATATCAAATTTATCATCCATCAAGAAACAAAATCATGCAGTAGGAATTGATTTAAAATACATTTTTTTGAGAAATCTACCTTTTAAATTCTAATTTCAGAATAATTCTTCGAATAAAAATATTATTTTTGTTGAAGTATGTAACGCATATTTTTTATTAAAATATATGGGAAATAAAGATTTAAACCGCCTTAAAGTAGTTCTTGCAGAAAAAAAGAAGACAAACAAATGGCTAGCTGAACAATTAGGTAAAGACCCGGCCACAATTTCCAAATGGTGTACAAACAATGCGCAGCCGAATCTGGAAAATCTGGTGGAAATTGCAAAATGTCTCGGTGTTACAGTCAATGACTTAATACGATAAAACATTAGCCTTAAGTCAAATAACTAAATTGTACCGATATAGAATTGCATTGTGAAGATATAATCATGAATAAGAAAAACAGTCCATATACAGCGGCCATAACGGGAGGAGGTTTTCTATTTGAAGAAACCGTCACACTTTTACCATTATTGCAGGCAGCCAATAGCGAAATACTGCTGAATGAGGAAAAGGTAAACAACCATCTGTTGCAAATAAATGCTGAACGTTCACGTGCAAAAGCCATTCTCGAAATAAAACGCCGTTATGAAGCAATGCCGGCCTATTTCTGGAATGACTTTTTGGAGATGAATGATTCTGACAAAGTGGTTGCTCTTTTTTATGTCATCCTGAAAACCTACAAAATATGCTTTGATTTCCATGTCAATGTAACCATGAAAAAATGGAACAGCATTTCAAGAAGCGTAAAGAAAGAAGACCTCATGATGGAGTTTAATGAAATCTCAGCGAAAGATGAGTTCGTTGATTCCTGGAGTGACAATACCAAAGATCGGGTAGCAAGTGCTTATCTGACCATCCTCCGAAAAGTCGGTATGCTGGACCGGGAGAGCCATTTGAACGCACTCGTTTGCAGCAACTTCAGCTATTATCTGGCCAAAGGTGCATCCTGGTTTCTCGAAGCCTGTCTGTTGCAACCCTACGAAATAGAAAATATAAAGAAAACCCTATTATGACCATAAAAGAGCTTGATGACAAACTGAACAGTCCCGGTTTTCAGGACCCGGAAAATGGAGACTTGTTCTACAACTTCTTTATCTACCAATATCCGGCAGACAAGGAATACGATATCCGCAGACAGATACAGGAGTTTAAAGCGAATCTTATCCGCCCCATCAACTATGTGGATGTACTTACGCTGAATCTATTTGAGGAGTTCTGTCACTTTCTTGACCAGAAGAAGTTCCTGCGTCATCCGTCCATGTTGAAATATCTGATGGAGAAAGAACAGCGCGATCCGTCTACTGCAAAAAATACGCAGGATACGCTTACCCGTAACGCACATTCTCCAGAGTTTGTCCGGTTTATTCACCAACGTATCATTGACCATATCACCATCAAGGACCAGTATCGTCGCCCGTACGTTTTCATATATGGTATAGGCAGTATGTATCCCTATCTGAGAGTCAATGAGTTTCTGGCTCTTTATGAAGATTACAACGAGACGGAGAAGTATAAGATTATCGTATTTTATCCAGGTCATCGTGACCAGAACTCTTTCCGGTTGTTTGACACTCTTCCTGATAATCATACCTATCGTGCCACCCTCTTAATTAACGAATAACTCATGAAACTGAAAGAACTATATAGCAAGCCCATCGACCGTGCGGTCAATCCTGCCGTAAGTGCCACCAAGTTTGACCCGGAAACAGAACGTGTCGAAATACAGGAATACGTGTTCACCGATGAGATTATCAACGGCCTTTTCCGTATTCTCG
>URWP01000252.1 GCA_900551645.1 uncultured Bacteroides sp. | reverse complement strand
TTATCGGCTGAAAAACAGCCGATAAAATTGTCGTAGCGGAAAATAGTATGCTTACATTTGAAATAGAACATAACGGCGGATTACGGGATGTTTTCCGTCGATTATATACATAAGTCGCAAGTGTCTTAAACTGAAATCTGGCAAAATTTCAAAAACGAAGACTATTGCGTGAGGCTTATGCTATACCCTATAGCGTGAGCCCATGCATGTTTTTCGTTTTGGGCTTGCCAGAGCCTCAGTTTAAAAACAGCATGGGTTTCATGCTTTTATTTTTAATAGCAGAGGTATGGCAAAAGTTCAGATTATTATGCCCGTCACATTGGACGGTTTCCTGCCGGACAAAAATGAGGAACTGATGGAATGGCTCAGGACAGACCGGAACGGATTCCCTTATTGGGAAGAGCGGGCTACATTCAACATGTATCCGCATTACGGCATGCTTGACTTGATGGATGCAAAAGAGAGACGAGACAATAACTGTACCTTCTTTATGAAAGTACAGGACGAAAAAAGTGCCGAATATGCTGGTGGAGTATTTCTCTTCCGACTCGCAGATGAACTGGTCATTTACCTGCTTCCAATATCATACAAAAGTGGGAAAAACATAACCGGAAAGATTCAATTCGGACAATGGACTTTACGTGAGTCCAAAACATTCCGAAACAATATATGCAGACTGGTATACCTCCTTAAAGAATAAAGATTACTTCAGATCAAGTTTCTTCATTTTCTTGTACAGGGCTGTACGACTGCAACCGAGTTCCGCTGCTGTCTTGCTGACATTACCATGATTTTTATCAAGCAGATTTCGTATCCTTTCCTTTTCCTGAATGATACGAATATCCGGATTGTCACTACAATCTACATTGTCCAGTCCCAAGTCACAGACATCCAATAATGCATTATCCGCAACAATTACCGCACGTTTGATCTTTGCGTTCAATTCCCGCACATTACCCGGCCAGTCATATCCCAACATACATGCTTTTGCTTCTTCGGTAAATCCCTCATTCTTGACACGGATTCTACCGGAATGTTCTTTTCTGAAGAATTCGGCAAGCGGAAGAATATCGTCTTTGCAATCTTTTAATGGCGGTTGAACAATTTCGAGTTCTGCAAGGCGATAATACAAATCCTCACGAAAGCGACCTTCCTCCACCGCTTTTTTCATATCCTCATTGGTAGCAGAAATAATACGTACATCCGTATGTTTCACTTTATCACTCCCTACCGGATTAAACTCCCTTTCCTGAAGGACACGCAGAAGAAGAATCTGCATGGAATACGGCATATTACCGACTTCATCCAGGAATAAGGTTCCTCCATTGGCCGTCTCAAAATGCCCTTTCCTATCAGCAACAGCTCCTGTAAAAGCTCCTTTGACTGCACCGAAAAATTCAGAGGCCTGCAAATCGTTAGGTATGCTTCCACAATTGACGGCAACAAAGGGTTTGTCACGTCTGTCACTATAACGGTGTATCATCTGGGCTATCACTTCCTTACCGCTTCCGCTCGGACCGAGTATCAGGACTGAAAGTTCCGAAGGTGCCACACGACGAGCCAGTGAAGCGGCTTTCCTCGCGCCTTCACTGGTACGTTCTACAAAAGAACGCTCCTTACGCACTACAACCGGACTTTTCATCATACTGTGCATTAATTCAAGCAGTTGTTCCTGGTGGACAGGCTTTTCCAGATAATCCTTAGCTCCGAGCTTGATGGCATGGACAGCATCCGAAATACAGGCATAATCCGTCATGACAATAAAAGGTATTTCCATACCGGAACGCATCATCCATTCCAGAAGGCTGATACCGTCACCTTCCGGCAGGCGCACGTCTCCCAATACCAGACTGATTTCGTTTTTCTTCAGGATACTACGTGCACCAGGTTCATCTATAGCTGTCAATACTTCGTAACCGGTTTTATGCAGCCATTTTTCAATCATGCCGCTAAGTATCATATTGTCCTCAACAATCAGTATTCTCATATTTCCTTAATTCTTTTTCTGTTTCTTCTATCAATTTTTTTACCCACTCTATAATCTGAATTGCATGTTCACAAATAAATTCATCACTACTGTCCATATCATGTAACCGTTCTTGAAAATCACGCAACAAGTATTCCTTTCCTAGCATTTCCCATACAGGAATCATTCGATGTATTGTTTTTCTCATAACTTCACAGTTATCATCTTTCAAGGCTGATTCCAGGTCCTCAAGTTCCTTTCTGGATTCATCGACAACCAAAGATAACATATGCATATTATCATCCGTACCTTCCAATAAACGGGAAAAATCAAATTCACCGGCATCTGATACTTTTGCTTGAGACATAACAGATGATAAAAAAGTCAGCAATGCATGTATATTGAACGGCTTATGAATACAACCTACGAACCCTTCTTTTTCATAAATATCAGTATTGCTGTCACCACGGGCTGTCATGACTGCTATCGGAATCGTTTTTGAATTTCCAATATCTAAATTTCGGAGCAACCGTAACAGAGCGAACCCGTCGGTGTCCGGCATTTGTACATCTGTCAGCACCATATCATAATCCGATTGCCCAAGAGCAGCTACGACTTCCTGGAAATTCATACAGGTTGTGCAGGAAACTCCCTTACGCCCAAGCATGTCTTCCGCTATTTTCAACAATATAGGATCATCATCCACAACAAGCACATTCTTCGGTAGAATGGTTATCGAATCATTATCAGGCTTGTCCTCTTCCACAAGTTCATCCGTTACGGGTAAAGGGAATTCAAGCTTGAAAATGCTCCCCTTTCCCGGTGCGCTTTCCACAGCTATAATACCATTCAGGACTTTGACCAGTCCCTTGGTCAGGAAAAGCCCTAAACCGAAGCCCTCGGAATTGACATTCTGTGCGGCACGCTCAAATGGAGAAAATATTCTTTTCAACGTTTCCTCATCCATACCGATACCGGTATCCCTGATTTCAATGTGCAGTTTCCCTTCCAAATATTTTGAATAAAAGCTTATGGTTCCTGATGGGGTAAACTTGATGGCATTGGTCAGTAAATTGGCCAATACCTGCTCCAGCTTACCTGCATCGCCCTTTACAACAAAAGATGAATTTTGATGTTCAGATTGAAGATATAAGGCCTTTGCAACAGCCTTGCGGGAAAACTCGTCTGAGATGCGTTGCAGGAAACGGTCAAGATAAAATGGCGTGTCGTTACGCAAATCACCGGCTTCATTGATCCGATAGGCATCCATCAGGTCATTAACCAGGTGCAGAATATGATGACAGGAATGGCGTATATCCTCCAAATATGGTTCGCGTTTCTTTTTTCCCCGTGTTTGGGAAGCCAAGTCTGCACAGTTATGAATATTACCGAGCGGGCCACGGATATCATGAGAAACGGTCAGAATTATTCTTTTTCGCATTTCAAGCAAATCCTCGTTTTCCAGAACGGTTTGTTGTAGTTTGACTTTTATCTTTTCTTCCTTACGTATATCGGATAGAATAATGAAAAAAGAAATAATAAACAGAACGATAACAATACTTATCACTATAGCAAACAGTCGGAAGGATTTCCATCTTGTCTCCGTTATTTCCAGATACTGTTCTGTAAATGACTGCTGTATTTGGTTATCAAGAGAAGAAACAAAATCATATAACTTGTGATTTAACAGCCTATTCTGTAAACGCAGACTGTCTGCATACGCTTCCATCTGATTATTCGTAAGCATACTATTTTCCGCTACGACAATTTTATCGGCTGTTTTTCAGCCGATAA
>URWP01000251.1 GCA_900551645.1 uncultured Bacteroides sp. | reverse complement strand
CAGCTGCACCGGCTTCGTGCAGTCAATGTCTGCACTCCAAACATCCGGATAGGTATCAAAGCGTTCACGGGTGTAGAGTAGTCTGTCGGCCTCAGCGGCTTTCAATACGTTACCGAAACGGTATTCACCGCCCAACAAACGTTGAGGAGCCTTTGAGTCACCCAATACTGTACGATATAAGGCTGTAGCCTTTGTTCCCTCATGAAAACCAGTCAATACCTGTACACCGGTCAGTGGAACGGTTTCGGTTTCCGGGTCGAAGTCTACCCAGGCATAACGGATACCCTCCGTACGACCGTTGTGGGTCAGACAAACCGGAGTTTCTTTTCCAGCAGGGTCAAGCGACCAGATATCATAACGGTCGTTCACCAACAAACGAGTATCTTCTTCGGTCCAGCCGGTTACACCATATGGAGACGGATAATCGGGGACATCATTCTCTTCATCCCACACCGGATATTCCAAAGAAGCTGTAACCGGAACTTTCTTTCCTGTGACCAGTTCAATGGTATACCAACAACTATCCGGAGCACAATATCCGTAAGCATAACGTCCTTCAGGCGACAAACGATATGAAGTATAATCTGCTGTACTTACTGGTAGACGTGTTCCATCGACCAACGATACCCGGTAATAGTCAGAACGGGTACGACCTTCCCACATGGAAGCCAACGAATACGGACGGGAAGTGGAAACCAAAGCCCACTCTCCGGCTCCTTTCGGAGCCAGCTGGATATTCGGCAACAAGCTATCGGCCAACTGAATCAGTTTTCCTGTAGCAACTTGATACAAAGCCCGATAGGTCCGTTTCCGCTCGTTTTTCAGATTATATTGCTGAACGGTATACTGTACCGGTTCATCCCAACTCCATACTTGTACGTTCGGACGATATTCATCCAACACAGTGGTATCTTTCTTTAAAGGCTTTGGAGCTGTTCCCAGGAAGAGGCGACTACCGTCTTCCGAAAAACTCAACACTCCATTCGGGCTGATAACCCAACCGTCAGGTACACCGGAAGTAGTGGCAGTAACTACTTCACGAGCTTCCTCCATGCCAACAGAAAGCCACAGGCTGGAAGCAGAAGAAGCCTCTTTTTTCGATTCGGCATACAGAAAAGCCAGTTGACGTCCTTCCTTATCGAAGGTACAGCCGCTGAATACCCCTTTCCCAGCCTTCAGCAAATAAGGTCTTGCTTGTCCGGCGGTCCAGCCATACAGTCCCGGACGAATGCCGTCCAAAGAATCGGCTGTAACAAAATAGAGTGAAGCTCCCTCTGCAGAAAATTCGTAAGCCAAAACGTTCGGCAGTGTCAGACGTTGTGTACCGTCCAGAGAAGCGACATAAAGTACTGAATCCCTCCGCCCCTGCTGATAGGCTATCCAATCGGCTTTCCTGGCCAGACGGTAGGATTTCAAAGAATCTACCTTCCAGGAAGTCTTTTCCTGCAGATCGTGTATGGTCAGGACATTCATCGGCATCTGTTCCTTCTTAACCTTCTTTAGTTTCAACGAATCGGTCAACGAGACAGACGGAACTCCTTCCTGTACCAGATAACGGGAAGAGGCAGTAAAATCGAACTTACCTGCCTGCATGGTAGCAAATACCTGTTTACCGTCGGCAGCAGTATAGACTTCCACTCGGGAATCTCCTTGCCAAGGAGTAAACTGCACCGCCACCCATTTACCGTCGTCGGAAATAGACTGTCGCGTTATCCGCTCCCATGTCACCAAGTCATCAGGGGTAAATGCCCGCTGTGCCCACAATGAAAACGCAGGGAATACCATCAAAAGCCCTGCCACTAACATGCGATATTTCATAAACTTGCTCTGATTAATGATTTCATCTGCAGACAAAAATACGAAGAATCTACTGTTTTTTGACAGAAAAACAATTTTTTATCAATCAAAGGATAAAAGCCAATACCTTGTCAACCAATTACTGAAACCTAGCCAGCAAGAAATAAAAAAATCCTCTTGCCAGCCTCCTTAACAGGAAGCAGACAAGAGGATACATATCATTATCCGAACAAACGGGTTATTTCACTTCCCACGTATCATTGGTAGCCAGTAATTCGGCAAACGTGTGATACTTCTTCTTGGCAGATACTTCTTGAATCTGTGCAGCAACCGATTCGTCGTAAGTCGGTGCTTCCACATCGCGAATGACTCCAAGTGCAATCGGGAAATCAGGTCCTTCCATCAAAGCAAGCTTCAGTTGCAGGGTGTTATCCATACAGTGAGCATCATGAACCAAGATATCTTTTTCGGTGATTCCGTTCTCTCCAAGTTTCACAACCTTCAATCCAAAACCTTCCTGCATCAGACCGAATTCCTTGTTCGGACCAAAAAGCATTGGTTTGCCGTGTTCCAGATAAATGGCATTCTTTTCACGGTCCTCTTTCTTAGCGATGGCATTATGGGTTCCGTCATTGAAAATGACACAATTCTGAAGGACCTCTACAACCGATGTCCCTTTATGCTTCTCGGCTGCTTTAAGAACTTCTATAGAAGGATTACCGTCGACAGCAGCACAGCGGGCAAAAAAGCGGCCACGCGCGCCGAAACAGAGTTCTGCCGGATGGAACGGATCTTCTACGGTTCCATAAGGAGAAGATTTACTGACAAATCCTCTTTCTGATGTAGGAGAATACTGTCCCTTGGTCAGACCATAGATACGGTTGTTCAGCAGGATGATGTTGATATCCACATTACGGCGGATGGCATGAATAAAGTGGTTACCGCCGATGGCAAGTCCGTCACCATCGCCTGATATCTGCCAGACTGTAAGGTTAGGATTGGCCACCTTCACTCCTGTAGCTATAGCTGCAGCACGTCCGTGAATGGTATGCATACCATATGTATTCATGTAATATGGCAAACGCGAAGAGCATCCAATACCAGAAATAACTGCTATATCCTTAGGAGCTGTACCTATTTCGGCCAGTGCCTTATGGAATGAGTTCAAAAAAGCATGGTCGCCGCATCCCGGACACCAGCGTGGCTGTCCAGCCTTATAATCGGCTGCTGTATATTTTGTTTCGCTCATAATTATTCCTCCGTGTTTCTTTATTTTTCGTCCATGATTTTAGTGAAAGCATCAACCAATTCCTGCACAACGAACGGCTGTCCTTTTACCTGATTGAACTGATGCAGGTGAAGGCCTTCTATCTTCATGCGAAGATAACCTGCAAACTGGCCCATGTTCTGTTCAGCCACTACAACCTTCTTGTATTTACGAAGCACTTCGGCTGTATTCTTCGGAAGCGGATTGATGTAGCGGAAGTGTGCAAGAGCTGTTTTACGGCTCTGCTTGTTCAGTGTATCCATGGCCGAATGGAGATGCCCGTATGTTCCTCCGAAGCCAACAATCAGCAAGTCAGCATCTTCATCGCCCTCTACCTCAAGTAACGGAAGTGTATCAGCTATCTTCTGAACTTTCTCGGCACGGAGCTGTGTCATAAGATGATGGTTCTCAGGTTCAGTAGAAATAGCTCCGGTTTCACTGCTCTTTTCAAGACCACCAATACGATGCATAAACGATTCTGTTCCAGGTACAGCCCAATAACGGACACCTGTTTCATGATTACGCAAGAAAGGTGTCCAGTAGGATGCCATATCCGGAGTTACGTATGGAGGACAGATATCCGGATATTCCGAAAGATCAGGCAAACGCCATGCAGCCGAACCGTTGGCTATATAAGCATCTGTCAACAGTACCACAGGAGTCATGTGTTCAAGCGCAATCTTGCAGGCAGTATAAGCTGCGTCGAAACAGTCGGTAGGCGAGGTAGCA
>URWP01000250.1 GCA_900551645.1 uncultured Bacteroides sp. | reverse complement strand
GCACATGCCAGTGAGAGGCCAGTACAGCCCGGGCCGTCTCAAGTGTCAGATCGATCGAATCTTTCACCGGCGTGATGATATGAACCTGTTTCATGCAATTGTCTGTCGTCATGTCTATAAAGCATTTATCCGAATACAAAGGAACACAATCTTTTTGGATGGGCAAAATATCCCGCCTGGCTTTTCCCCGGCAACACGGCTGGAGATCCCAGCCATCAAATCCATTTCAAGTTGCATTTCTATCCTTAAAGACACAAAGAAGCCGAAAACCCCTATTGGGGGGAGGGGAATATATTATTAAAGTTTATCTTCTTGGCCTGACTTCATACCACGGAGATCACAGTTATAATTTTTACGAAACTCCGATTTCGCTTTTTCCATTGTTGGATTAGACTTATTTGAAGGAAAAGATTGGGCTACTATACGGGCACGAACAATATCATTCGATGAATGTTTAAAAATGGATTTTTTTAAAGTTTCACGCAACTGATTAATGGCATGACCTGTATCTACTCCTTTTAGTTCTACGAAAACTTCTGTCCATTGTTCTGGTTCCACATCATTTTCAGAACGCTTTACAAGTATCAATTTATCACACCGTTGACCATCTTTCAAGATATTTCCATCTACTGCATATACCACAGATTTTTTTATGCCGTCAGTAACGAGTATATATTTTTTACCTTTCTCTGTTGTACTGATCCTGGATCGGACCTCAAGTTGCTGTTCAGGAGAAAAACCTTCTGCTTCCAATCGTTCATGAGTGGATTTGTATGTTGTCTTTTCCAATTTCATGGCTCTGCATACAGTTTATCATTCAACTTGCTAATACTATCATCCACCCAATCTGAGACACCATCCAAATTGTTACCACTGAGCATGGGAACTTCTACATCGAGAATATTTTGAAAACGTCCTGTTTCATCGATGTAATAACCGGAGATGGAAGATGGGGACAAGACGTATTCTTCGTCAATTACATCTTGTTTCAATCCCTTTTCTGTGACTACTGCAGCGGCCAAAAGTACATTCACCACCGACAATACGTATGGACTGTGCGTGGTTATCAATGCTGTACTCTGTTCATAACCCTTATTTAAGGCCTTTTTTAAAGCACTTACAATACTCATTATCACCATTTTCTGTGATTCTGGATAAAGATTCTGTTCCGGTTCTTCTATAAAAAGTTGTGCAGACTGGTAAACCAGTCTACGGGAAGTGTAATCGTTCTCTGACTTACTAATTTCTTTGCGTTCATGCATGGAGAGTGAGGCATTTTCACCCACACAACCCGTGATATAGTTAGTCATTACATCCATAGGCATAACACTTTGCATGCCGCTGGATGCATAGAATGCAGGTGTTTCACTTCCATCTTCTCGTACCAGCATGTCTGCACCTGATTTGTTTACATAGCAGAATCCACCTGTAGCAGCTAACTTGAAAGGATGTTCAGTGGTATAAGACTCCTTGGCTTCATCCCATTCGTCAATAAAATTGAAAAGGACATCTCTTTCACTAGCCTTATATGTCTTATCTACGTTACGAATTGCCGAAATGAGATTTCTCTCAGCAGGAATGTAGCATAATTTACTATTGTACCTCTTTTCTACAAAAGGCTTTTTACGAACAATCTTAGCATCATTATTTACACCTGTATATTCAATGCTGATGGTATCTCCATCATATTTCAGTTCTGTCTCATCGCTAAAATATTCATTATTTAGTCGATGAAATTTTTTCAATTCTTTTACGAAATTGCTGTTATGCGTATATTGATTGATGATATCATCGGTCGAGATCATGATCTTCTTCTCAATCCAACGACAGAAACAGAGTACCTTCATAAAAGTACTTTTACCTGAACTTTGACGACCAATGAGTATCATCAAAGGGGTTAGTTCTATGTCTGTTGAGTCCAATACAGGACCGAATTTTTTGATATGCAATGAAGCCATATATCCTGTTTTTTATAGTGGCAATAAAATAATCTTCTTCCTGCCTGTTAAATTAGCAAATTTAAGAATAAAATCTCAAATCATGAATAATCAGTACTGAGATATTGGATGTTTATTTGTGTGTTAGGTAGGCTGTATATATGGTATATAATATATGGCACGATAGTATAGAAAACCCCGGTATCCCCAACACCATTGGTAAGAACGGGCTGGGATACCGGAATTTGTTTTTATTTTGTCTCCGGATTCTTACTGAAGATCGCGTGAATCCGTTTCATGTCGAACTTCGGACTGCGGTCGTAGTAATAGATACCGTTCTGTTCCTGTTCTACGTCTGTCAGCTGGGTGTAGCAATAACCCCATACATGATCTGACAACGACAGGACGGTGTTTACCAGACCTTCCAGACGCGCATAGAATTCTTCCAGTGAGTGAGGCGGTTCGCCATAACCCCATGAAGTATTCTGGGCGCTTTCCATCTGTTGTGACGGATTCCACTTGATACCTCCGAATTCATCAATCAGGTAAGGCATGTCGTGCTTATACTGTGGGAATGTATATTGATCGGTATATTTCAATCCGTTATATCCGATGTTTTTCGGCATCAGCTGGATTTCCCATTTGGGAGCTTCCATCAGCTTACCATCGTTGTACAACAGTTCCTTCAGTTTGGCCGGATCCTGTTCGTAGTTATGTACGGTCCAGATGTCGGTAGCAATGTGAGAACCGCCACTGGTTCCGTGGAAAGGACGCGTCGGATCGATGGCTTTCGTCAGTTTGTACAGGTCCTGCATCAGTCGAGGATACTGAACGCGGTCGGGCCAGAACTCTTCATTGGTTGGTGTCCAGATCAGCAAAGACGGATGATTTCGGTCGCGTTCCACGATTTCTGTCCATTCGGTGATGAAGTTACGGGCTGTTTCGATGTCATTGCAATCCATACCCCAGCTGGAGGCTTCACCCCAAGTCAGGTAACCTAGTTTGTCTGCCCAGTAATAGAAACGTTCTTCGAATACTTTCTGATGCAGGCGGGCACCGTTGAAGCCGGCTTCCATCGAAAGCTGGATATCTTTCTTCAGGGCCTCGTCGTTCGGAGCTGTCCAGATACCGTCGGGATAGAATCCCTGGTCGAGTACCAGACGCTGATAGTACGGCTGGTTGTTCAGGTAGATCTTCTTGCCTTCGATATGGACTTTCCGCATACCGGCATACGATTTGACTTCGTCTACCACATTTCCGGCCTTGTCGATCACCCGTAATTCCACGTCATAGAGGAACGGATTCTCCGGACTCCAGGTCTTCATCTTCTTGACCGGCAGGATAACGGTTGATAATGAGTTGGCAGCAACTGTTTCCTTGGATACGACTTTTCCGTTATCTTTCAGGGTAACTTCCAACTTACCACCTAGTTCCTTGTAGAAACGCGGACGGATGATCAACTGCTGCTGGTCGATGTCCGGAATCATCTGGACAGACTGTAATCCTTCGGGATGAACGGCTTCCAGCCAGACAGTCTGCCAAATACCGGTAGTACGGGTATAGTTACAGCCATACGAAGCAAACTGCAGGTTCTGCTTTCCGCTGGGCTGATGGGTACTGCGAACATCACTTTCCACATACACCACCAGATTGTGTGTCTGACCGGCCTTGACATACGGTGTAATATCTACCTGGAAGGAAGAAGTTCCACCAAAGTGACGGGCAGCAAAAACACCGTCGATGTAGATCTCCGACTTATAATAAACTGCACCGAAGTTCAACAGTACCTGTTTGTTGGACCAGTCTTGTGGAATGGAGATCGTCCGGTGATACCACATGTGATTGATAAAGTCTTTGTATTCAACTCCCGACAGTTTACTTTCCGGGCAGAAAGGAACGATGATCTTCTGATCGAATCCGGTGGACTT
>URWP01000249.1 GCA_900551645.1 uncultured Bacteroides sp. | reverse complement strand
GTCGCTCAATGTCCCCCCTACATTAGCCAGTTCTACCGAACCGGACAAATTATCCAAAGAATATCCTGGAGTAGAATGTACATTCAGAATCTGACGGAAATGATAGGAAAATTTCTTGCTGAATGAACCTAACACCTCCAGACGGACACGATTCACCTTGAATGCAGCCTCACTGAATTCCTTATTCAGGAACTCGACATTTGCCGAAGTAGCAAACTGTACATTCATATGTGCCCAGTCTATCTCACGCTCTTTACCTGTAATCTTTTCAAGCAGAGTTTCTGATTCTTCGGGAGAAATCAAGGCCTCATTCTGAGCCTGAACACCCACTGCTACAACAGATAGCAATATACTCAAGATTATTACAACTTTCTGTCTGAAAGGAACTACCAATCTACCCATGAGTTCAAAAAAAATGAATTGAATGAAAAAGATGCTTCGATT
Organism: uncultured Bacteroides sp.; assembly: GCA_900551645.1. GTDB lineage: Bacteria > Bacteroidota > Bacteroidia > Bacteroidales > Bacteroidaceae > Phocaeicola. Next base: position 3,425 of record URWP01000249.1, on the reverse strand, counting down.
TTATTTCCGAACGATTTGAAAAACACTTCAAAACTGCCCTTACCTATCCTGATAGATAAATGAGCCAACAAAGTATCTGACAAAATATACAGCCACAAACAACTGAAAAAAGCTATTAAATACCGGTAGTTTTTTATTTAAACCCCCAAAAAAGTTTCAGATACTCTAAAAGGGAATTCCCTGCTTCGATAAGGCAGGTGAATTCCCATTCCAACAAATTCATTTGAGAGCCTGACGGATGCGGACAAGTTTCACCAACAAGTCTTCCAGCAAATCCAGTCTCAACATATTCGCGCCGTCACTCTTTGCTACCACAGGATTCTCATGAGTCTCCATAAACAGGCCATCCACTCCTACCGCTACTCCAGCCTTCGCTACCGTTTCAATCAGCTGGGGCATTCCTCCGGTTACCCCCGAAGTCTGATTAGGCTGCTGCAATGAATGCGTAACATCCAATATCACCGGATGACCGAATGACTGCATTTCTGGAATTCCGCGATAATCAACAATTAAATCCTGATAACCGAAAGTTGTACCACGCTCCGTCAGCATTACCTGACAGTTTCCAGCTTCCACAACTTTATCCGCAGCAAAACGCATAGCACCAGGTGAAAGAAACTGACCCTTCTTTATGTTCACAATCTTACCTGTTTTGGCAGCAGCAACCAGCAAATCCGTCTGTCGGCACAAGAAAGCCGGTATCTGCAATATATCCACATACCCGGCAGCCATTGCTGCCTCTTCTGCCGCATGTATGTCTGTAACAACAGGAACTCCGAAGGTTTCACGCACTTTAGCCAATACTTTCAGTGCTTTTTCATCCCCTATCCCTGTAAACGAATCCAACCGTGAACGGTTCGCTTTCCGATAAGACCCCTTAAAAACATAAGGAATATGTAAACGGTCAGTAATTTTCACTACCCGTTCGGCAATCCGCAATGCCATCTCTTCGCCTTCAATCACGCATGGCCCCGCCAACAGGAAAAAATTCTCACTATTCTTTAAATCTGCTATAGTCTGTATCATATTTATTAATTAGGAATTATCAACGTGATAGCCTCAGGCGCAATGGTTACCTCTATCGGAAAATGACGATCCATCCAAAGCCGTCCGTCCAAACTTACTTCTGCATTCTGCGCACGAAGAATTTTCACACAGCGAGTCCGATACGGCTTCACTGTCTTATGATTCAGAAGCCGTCCTTGCTGCAACATCCATAATCCGGAAATCAACTGACGTAATTCAGGACGATAAATCACTGAAACATCCAGCCATCCGTTATAAGGGACAGCACTTGGAGTCAGGCCATATCCTCTGGCACTTCCTATGGCTACAGCCATAATTCTGCCACGGATATGTTCATCATTTACTTTCAAGTGCATCCGATGCAGTTTACGTTCAAAGGCGACCAAGAACAATGAAGACAGGTATGAAATAAACGGTATTCCCCAAAAGCGTTTAGTCTCATTAGTAATCAACACGATACGGGCCCCTAAACCCATATATACAGCATTCAGGAAATAACGGACCTCATGCTTGTCGCCATCAAAATAACTGAAGACTCCTACATCTACCTTACGCAAACGACGATTGATAATAACATCCACCGCACCTTTATAGTCATCAGAATCCAGTCCCCAATACTTGGCGAAATCATTACCGATACCATTAGGAATAATACCAAAAGCTATTTCTTTCTTGTCAGGTACATCCGAAGTCATTATTCCATTGACTGCATCGTTGATTGCTCCATCACCACCCACAATCACAATCGTCCTGTATCCGTTATTAGCCAAAGTTCTGGCCAATCTTTCTACAGACCCGAACCCTTCCGACTGGACATAATCAAACTGAACGTTCCGGCTTTCCATGTAATCGCGAATGGCCACCCAGCGTTTCTGAGCTTTTCTACTTCCGGCTTTGGGGTTATAGATGATTCCCCATCTGTTTGGTTCTACCGCCATAATCTAGTCATTAATGTAATGCGTCTTAAGTTATTTATCCAATAGCTGCATGATTTCAGCTACCTTATCTTCCATCGAGCGGGTAGCATCTATCCAATGAATCGTAAAGCCTCTGCGTTCCATCCCTCTAAACCACGTCATCTGCCGTTTGGCAAACTGATGAATAGCGATTTCCAGCTGACGGAACATCTCTTCGTAAGTCATTGCTCCTGTAACATATAAGGTCAAATATTTATATTCCAAACCGTAATATATCAGATCTTCAGGCGAAATACCACTATCCAACAACTTACGTACCTCATCAACCATTCCTTCATCCAGACGCTGTTGGAGTCTGCGTGAAATTTTTTCTCGACGTAATTCCCGATCAATGTCCACTCCTACAATCAGGCTATGCACTTCCGGAAACGAACGGGCGTCTACAGGCTGCTGCAAATAATATTCTTCTATTTCAATGGCACGGACAGCACGTTTTACCGTATCTACATCTGTTGAATTATGCAATTGTTTGTATGTAGATAATATTTCCGTGAGTTCAGACAACGATTTACTTTCCAGGCGTTTCCGCAGCTCCGGATTTTCCGGAACAGGCAATAGCTTATAACCTTTCAAAACCGACTCCAGATACATACCCGTACCACCACACAAAATCGGAATCATTCCTCGTTTACGGATAGATTCATAAGCTGTAAGAAAATCACGCTGGAATTCAAATACATTATATTTATAACCAGGAGGCACAATATCAATCAAATGATATGGAATACGACATCCGTCTACTACATAATCTGCCAGATCTTTTCCCGTTCCCAAATCCATCCGGCAATAAACCTGACGACTGTCTCCACTGATAATCTCCGTCCGCAGCCGTGCAGCCAATGCCGCCGCCAACGGTGTCTTACCCGATGCTGTAGGGCCTAGAATGGTTATCAGATCATAATTCATAAGTCAGCATATTGATTTATTCACAAAGATAGGTTTTTTTCTGCACACAGACGGGAAAAGTGAGCAAAATTATAAGAAAAGAGATAAAAAAAGGGCAAGCCCGTAAGCTTGCCCTTTCCGTCATATAGTTTGTAATACTGATTAGCAGTTTACAGAAGCCATGTGAGCGATCAGATCCAATACTTTGTTAGAGTAACCGATTTCGTTGTCATACCAAGAAACAACCTTAACGAAAGTATCAGTCAAAGCGATACCAGCTTTAGCATCGAAGATAGAAGTGTGAGTGTCACCCAAGAAGTCAGAAGAAACAACTGCATCTTCAGTGTAACCCAGGATACCCTTCAATTCGCCTTCAGAAGCTTCCTTCATTGCAGCGCAGATTTCAGCGTAAGTAGCCGGTTTAGCCAAGTTTACAGTCAAGTCAACTACAGATACATCCAAAGTCGGAACACGCATTGACATACCAGTCAGTTTACCGTTCAAAGCCGGGATAACTTTACCTACAGCCTTAGCAGC
>URWP01000248.1 GCA_900551645.1 uncultured Bacteroides sp. | reverse complement strand
AGTCCACCAGTCTTTCAGGTTACCGTCCTTATCAAACTGACGGCCCTGGTCATCGAATCCGTGAGTCATTTCATGACCGATAACAACACCGATGGCACCGTAATTGAACGCGTCGTCAGCCTCCATGTCAAAGAACGGATATTGCAGGATAGCGGCCGGGAAACAGATTTCATTGGTAGACGGGTTGTAGTAGGCGTTGACAGTCTGCGGAGTCATCAGCCATTCTTCCTTATCCACCGGTTTGCCCAGACGGCTGTAATTGTCCTTACGGCCCCATTCAGCGGCACGGCAGACATTGGCCCAATAAGAGTCTTTCTCTACCTTCAGGTCTGAATAATCCTTCCACTTGTCCGGATAACCCACCTTTACATGGAAAGTAGCCAGTTTTTCCTGAGCACGTACCTTCGTACTGTCGCTCATCCATTCCTGTGCCTGGATACGTTCGCCCAACGCAGTCTGCAGATTCTTCACCAGGTTCACCATACGTTCCTTGGCAGCCGGAGAGAAATACTTCTCTACATACATCTGTCCTACCAGTTCGCCCAGCAGACCGTTGACAGAATTAACGGCACGCTTCCAGCGAGGCTGGTTTACCTGACGGCCAGACAGCACCTTTCCGTAGAAATCGAAACGGGCAGCGATAAAATCATCGCTCAGACAGCTGGCAGCCGCATCAATCAGGTTATACTGCAAATAAGAAATATGCTTGGAAATCGGCAGCGTGTTCATCAGCTTGGCAACTTCGGCAATCGGCTCAATCTGCTCTACATTCAGTTCGTCTACCTGTGCGATACCCAATCCTTTCAGGAAAGCATCCCAGTCGATACCCGGAATCTGCTTCTTCAGCTCGGCATAAGTCATCTTATGATAGTTGGCTTCCGGATCACGCAATTCTGTAGCGCTGCGTGAAACTTTGGCAATAGCCGTTTCGATTTCCATCACATCGTTCATCTTCTGAGTGGCTTCCGCTTCACTGCAACCAACCAGAGTAAAGAGTTTGGCAATGTATTTCTTATACTGCTCGCGGATATTCGCAGTCACGCTGTCAGTATCGAGATAGTATTCTTTTTCACCCAGGTTGATGCCTCCCTGTCCCATCTGGAAGATATTCAGACTGCTGTTCTTCGGGTCGGCATACACATAATTGCTGAAATAGGTACCGATTCCCTGCATGTTGAGTTCGGTCATCATCGGAATGATTTCGCTCTTGTCTTTCATGGCAGCAATCTTTTCCAACTGTGCCTTGATAGGTTCATACCCCTGCTTGTTCAGCGTTACGCTGTCCATGGCCAAGTTGTAGAGGTCGCCGATTTTCTGAGCAGCAGTTCCGGCTTCACCTTTCTGGGCTGCCAGTCCTTCTATCAGTTCACGGATTTGTTTCTGGTTGTCTTCAGCCAAAAGGTCGAATGTACCGAAACGGGAATATTCAGCTGTCAACGGATGCTTTTCGTTCCATCCGCCACAAGCATACTGGAAAAAATCCTGACCGGCAGATACGGTAGTATCCATGTTGGTCGGATCAATGCCTGAAGTACTTTTTACTTCCTTCTGGCTGGTACAACCGGTCATTGCAGTCAGTACCATGACTGCAACAGCCATACATTGTTTTGTCTTCATATAAATTTATATTAAAATAGTTCTATCTTATTAAGTTGACTAGGTATCAGGGACTAGTTGACCAGGTATCAGTGTCCCTCCTTCATACCTCATTATTAATTGTTAATTACTGCCGAAGCTCGTCCAGTTCCATCAATACAGTCTCCCACTCTTCTTCAGCCACGGCAATCTCTTTCTTCAAGGCCTGATACTGCTCGTACAGTGAACGGTCGGAAGCTCCCTCGGGTGTAGCCATCCGGGTTTCCAGCTCGCCGACCTGTGCCTCCAGCTCCCCGATACGTTCTTCACAGGCAGCCACCTGCTTCTCTAACTTACGGATTTTACGGTTCTGCTCTTTCTGAGCCTCGTATGAAAGCTTATTCTCGCTCACCGGAACTGATTCCTCTTTTGCAACAGGGGCAGACGACTGCGTCAGCTGCAGTTCCTGCAGGCTTTCCATTTTCTTCTTCTGCAGGAAATCATAAATACCTCCGATATGTTCTTTCACGACACCTCCACCGAACTCATAGACCTTGGTAACCAGACCGTCCAGAAACTCACGGTCATGCGATACGACAATCACCGTACCGTCGAAATCGCGGATGGCTTCTTTCAGCACATCCTTCGAACGCATGTCCAGGTGATTGGTCGGCTCGTACAGTATCAGCAGATTCACCGGTTCCAGCAACAGACGAATCATGGCCAGACGGCTGCGTTCTCCTCCCGACAGCACCTTCACTTTCTTGTCCGAAGCCTCGCCACCAAACATGAAGGCTCCCAAAATATCGCGAATCTTAAGGCGGATGTCTCCCTGCGCTACACGGTCGATGGTATCGAAAACTGTCAGGTTTTCATCCAACAACTGTGCCTGGTTCTGCGCAAAATAACCAATCTGTACATTATGACCGATAACCAGCTTACCCTCGAACGGTATCTGATCCATGATACATTTCACCAGCGTAGATTTTCCCTCGCCATTCTTTCCTACAAAAGCGACTTTCTCACCGCGATGGATAGTCATATTGACATCGTGGAATACAACATGATCGCCATAAGCCTTTTTAACTCCTTCGCAGATAATAGGATAATTGCCAGAACGTATGGCAGGCGGGAATTTCAGGCGAAGGGTAGAATGGTCTTCCTCGTCAATCCGGATAGGGACAATTTTCTCCAACTGCTTGATACGGCTTTGTACTTGTACGGCTTTTGTAGCCTTGTAACGGAAACGTTCGATGAAATCTTCCGTATCCTTGATTTCCTTCTGCTGATTTTCATAAGCACGGAGCTGCTGCTCACGACGTTCCTTCCTTAGGACAACAAATTCATCGTAAGGTACCTTATAATCATAAATATGTCCGCAGGAAATCTCAATGGTGCGGTTCGTAACATTATTGATAAAGGCGCGGTCGTGACTCACCAGAACGACAGCTCCCGGACTGTTTTTCAGAAATCCTTCCAACCACTGGATACTTTCAATATCGAGGTGATTGGTCGGCTCGTCAAGCAACAGAACATCCGGCCGGCGCAACAGCAATTTAGCCAGCTCAATACGCATACGCCATCCTCCACTGAACTCGGAAGTAGGACGGTTGAAATCGGTCCGTTCGAAGCCCAATCCGATAAGAGTACGTTCTATTTCGGCCTGGTAATTGGTTCCCCCCATCATCAGAAAATGTTCATTGTCGTGGGTAAACCGCTCTATCAGCTCCTGATAGCTCTCAGAATCATAGTCGGTACGGTCTGCCAATTCCTGATTCATCCGATTGATACGCTCCTGCATCTCGAAAATATGTTCAAAAGCCATCTCGGCTTCTTCCATAACCGTACGGGTATCACTCAATATCATCACCTGAGGCAGATATCCTACGGTAATGTTCCGTTGAACGGCTACTGTTCCTTCTGTAGGACGCTGTTCACCAGCCAGAATCTTTAACATGGTAGACTTGCCGGCACCGTTCTTTCCGACCAAGGCAATACGGTCTTTCTTATTGATGACAAAAGAGACGTCTTCAAACAAAGGTGTTACACCAAACTCAACTTTCAGTCCTTCTATGGAAATCATGTGCAATAACTTTTCAAAGTGGCGACAAAGTTACCACTTTTTCATTTATACCTGCCACTTTCTGCACTTAAAATATTACAACACGGCAACAAACGTGTTAACAAACCTGCCATTTCAAGAAGATATTCTTAAACGATGTTATAAAACAGTTTTTTCTTTCATTTCCGCTTGCAGATTATAAAGAAATCCGTACCTTTGCAATGTGTTTTTCATAGTATTAGATTTAAGGTTAACAAAGGTTGGAGT
>URWP01000247.1 GCA_900551645.1 uncultured Bacteroides sp. | reverse complement strand
GTCCCATTGAGTTGCTAGGACACGGCAACCTGCCGCACCGGGTACTGAAATGCCATAACCATTCCGGAGAACATTAATCTTATCATAGGTCCTTGACAATCAATGGCAAGTAAATAATAAATTCCGTAAACTCTCCTTCTATGCTGTTGACGAAGATTTTTCCTTTGTGGGCCTCGATAACCTGCTGCACAAAATTTAAACCTAAACCAAATCCTGCTGCCTGTCCTTTATTTCTACGACCAGCATAAGCACGTTCATACTTGTTGAATATTTTAAGTTGATCATCTTCATTAATGCCAAGTCCGTTATCATAGAATTTGATGATACTATATTTACTATTGTCAGAAGAAGATATTCTGATATCAACGCTATCCTTGGAATATTTGATGGAATTATCTATCAGGTTACTAAATACTTCTTCTATGTATTCAGCATCGGCATAAATACTTTTGGAATTCAGGTCAAACTCAAAAGTAACGGGTTTTGGAGATTTAACCTTAAATTTTTCAGACAATTTTAAAAGCAAAGGTTCCAGCATTACCATTTCACAGTTCATCTCCAGCTTATGATTTTCCAACTTCGATATAGTCAAAATCTTGTTAGTCAATGTCAATAAATGATCCGCTTCATCTTTGGCTATACTGAAGAATCTTTCTTTCATTTCCGGCTTATTATCAAGTCTTCCACCCTGTAGAAAATTCAAGGCTGACAGTATTGAACTCAAAGGTGTTTTCATATCATGTACCATTGCGTATGAGAAATCCTCACGGATTTGTAGAATTACTTGTAGCTTAGATATAATTTTTATTTGGTAAATAATACACCCAATTATAAAACTCAGTACAATAATTGTTATTATAATTAGCAAACTCATTTTCCCTAAAAGAAACATGTATGGGTTTATAATTTCAAGCTGAACACCTTGTGATGAGTCTGCTGTAATATTTATAATTTTAGATTTTATTTTGCCAAAAAGGAAAATCTTTGGTTTGGGATTGCTAGAAGACAATACTTTGTTATCGGAAATCCTTATTTTATTGATGGAAATTGAACATGGTAAATCGATGTCATTTAACATATTAGACGCTATAGAATCTATTTTAGACAAAGAAATCTCTAAGCCTATATTAGACAAGCCTTCGTTAAGACTGACAATTTCTGGTGCTAATTCATTTTTTTGAGCATTAGCTGGAATACTTACACCAACAATTTCAGTACCCTTAGGTGCACTTTTAAATCTAATTGATATTTCTCTTCTTATCGCTTTTATCAGTATGGTATTACTTTCTTTATATAAATTATCCTCTAAAGCCACGTATGTGTTATAAAGCCATAACAATTGAAGTATTATTATAGCGAATGATCCTATAAAAACGAAGACACTTATATTCTTGTATCTCATATGCATTTTGTTTTGATAATTGCAAATATAATAACATACAGATAACTATTACAAAAACAATTTATGAATATTTTTGCAATATAAAATTATGAAACAATTAACATGTAAATTGGAACGTTAACCTAACGATAACATAAAGATAACATAATCTCAAATAACATTGGTTTACCTTTGCATCAGAAAGAACAAACAAAGAGTATAATAATGAACTATTAAAATCGAAACGTATATGAAAAAGCAATATAAAATACCATATATCTTAGGTGCTCTGTTCTTCTTTATTTTAGGAGTAGTATTGTCCAATACATATCGGCCATATATTTATACCAATCATATCATATATATGACTATCATTTTGCCGATACTATAGAAACTGTGGCTGGTGCTGTATATGCTTGCTACGAATGTAGAAAGGCTACAGGTGAGTTTATTGCTGAAATAACCCAATAATATATATGTTACACTTTATAGAACTGCTAAAGAAAGTTATTCAGGAAAATGAATTCCTGAGATATATCGTGCTTTTAGGTGTGATAGCTCTTTCTATCATCATCATTTATCATGGTGGTAAGGAAATAGGAAAGATTGTAGCAATGCTTATTAAGTGATTGTCTTGTTGAACGAATGGCGTACTAGGTACGCCATTCGTTTTTAACCGATTGATAACTTTCCGATAACATCATCCTTGTCTTTGCCTATCTACTTTTGTAGAGTAAAAAAACGAATAAGAAAGGACGAAATATGAAAGGATTAGTATCTATACTGGCTTTTGCCGGATTATTGGTCTGCCATGGGAGCGTACAAGCGCAAGTGAAAAAATGAACATATATCTTAGGTGCTCTGTTTTTCTTTATTTTAGGAGTAGTATTGTCCAATACATATCGACCATATATTTATACCAATCATATATATGACTATCATTTTACCGATACTATAGGAAACTGGGTAGCTGTTCCATCCTTACCCCTGCTAGTAGTGGGAATAAACAAATATACCCCATACAAAGCCACTCTATACAGTGTAATGGTATGGTTTCTTTATGAAATAATCCCTTTTGGCGTTTTCGATTATTATGATTTGTTAGCTACCTTAGCCAGTGGAGCTCTGACTTATCTGGCATTTTATATCTTCAAACCTTCAGGTAAGCATTGAAAGCTGAACCGTTAAAGAAAATACCGAAACCTGACAAGCCTTTTAACTTGCGTTGACAAGAATATTCGTTCTTTGGTATTCTGATTGACAAATGTTTACTATCTTTGCCGCGATTAACGTTAACGAGAAAAAATAGTTCATGAAACAGTACAACACGATCAACAACCTGGTAGGTTGGTTGACTTTCGTCGTTGCAGCCTTTACGTACTGCATGACCATCGAACCGACCGCCAGCTTCTGGGATTGCCCTGAATTCATTACCACCGGTTATAAACTGGAAGTCGGCCACCCGCCCGGCGCACCTTTCTTTATGCTTACCGCCAACTTGTTCAGTCAGTTTGCCAGCGACCCGTCGCAGGTAGCCCGCATGGTCAATATCATGAGTGCCCTGATGAGTGCCGCCTGTATCCTGTTCCTGTTCTGGAGCATTACCCACCTGGCTAAAAAACTGATTTGTCCGGACAACAACCAGATGACTACCGGTAAACTGATTACCATCATGGGATCCGGAGTAGTTGGAGCGTTGGCTTATACGTGGAGTGATACATTCTGGTTCAGTGCCGTAGAAGGCGAAGTCTACGCCTACTCCAGCCTGTTTACAGCCCTGGTATTCTGGCTCATCCTGAAATGGGAGAACCGGGCGAACGAACCTCACAGCGACCGCTGGCTCATCCTGATAGCTTACCTGACCGGTCTGTCTATCGGTGTCCACCTGCTGAATCTGTTGTGTATCTCGGCCATCGTGTTGGTATACTATTACAAGAAGAATCCGAATGCTAACCTGAAAGGCAGTCTGATAGCTCTGGCCGGTTCCATGGTGCTGATTGCTGTCGTACTGTACGGTATCGTTCCAGGTATCGTAAAAGTAGGAGGTTGGTTTGAACTTCTGTTTGTCAACGATTTAGGATTTTCATTCAACAGCGGTCTGATAGTCTACATCATTCTGCTGACTGCCTGCATCATCTGGAGCGTATACGAAAGCTATACAGTGAAGAGCAGCAAACGCATGAACATTTCCTTCCTGGCCAGTGTAGCCATGCTGGGTATTCCGTTCTACGGTCACGGATGGAGCAGTGTCTTCATCGGCATCATCGTACTGGGCATCCTGGCTTTCTACCTGTTTGCCAATATTCCGCAGAAATACCGCGTCAGCGCACGCACACTGAACACCAGTCTGCTGGCCATGATGATGATGCTGGTGGGGTATTCATCGTATGCCGTCATCGTTATCCGTTCTTCGGCCAATCCGCCGATGGACCAGAACTCTCCGGAAGATATTTTCACTTTGGGAGAATACCTGGGACGTGAACAGTACGGTACCCGTCCGCTCTTCTACGGACAGGCTTACTCTTCCAGACCGGCACTGAAGCAGGTAGACGGAGGATGTATGTACGATGTAGTGGAAGGG
>URWP01000246.1 GCA_900551645.1 uncultured Bacteroides sp. | reverse complement strand
AAATTTCAAATTATAAGTTCACATTTTCAAAAAATGAGTTTTGACACACCCTCTCATTTCAATTATTCGATCCAATATCAATTCTTTATCTCTTCTATCGGAGTAATATCCTGAATCTTGTTCTTCATCAGTCTACGGTATTTAAACATCCGAAACAAATCCATCAGCGCATAAACGATAAAAGAACATCCTAAAATCATAAACGGTACTTCAGCTGCCGCAAAAGGATCGAACAGCACTACCAAACCGGCAACCAATACCAGCAAAGGTATCACATAAACTCCCCAAGGAACATGTACCGACGAACGTGCCGCAGCCAGATTGGCCAACTGACTCACTCCGGCCAATACCAGCAACACTCCTAATACATACATCAGAGAAGTAACAAAGAAATCAGGCATAACAATCAGCCAAATGCCGAACAAAGTACTTCCTAAAGCTATTATCGGAAATGGAACGCTATAACCTGCCTCCTTACGCTTTCGTGCAGTCAGCACATAAGACACCAATCCGAACAATCCCGGCAGAAGAAACAAAACACCAATGGTCAGTACCAGATAAATAATCGCTTGCCCAGGCCACACAACCAACAGCAAACCGATAATCAACGCACAGATACTGCTCAATACAGCATAATTAAATGATTTCATACGATTCTTATTCGTTTTTGTAAAGTTATACCACGAATATAGTGAGAAGTAAGAAATAAACAAACCATTGAGGAAATAAAAACACTATTTTTTTGAATCATTTATCCATCCTACTTTGCTTGCACGAAAAATACAAGACAAACATACCTATATGTTACTATTTTTCATCTTTTTTTACTAAAAAGTAGGTATTGTTACACCACAACCATCCATTTAACTTTGCATTCGTTAAAAATAACGAAAAGACAAGAAGAAAAATGAAAGAAAAAACAATCCTATTTTCCCTTCTTTTTGCAGCCGGAACAACTCATGCGTCGGCTGTGAATATAGCGGAGAACAATGAAGAGCATTCAGAAAAGCAAGAACAGATAGCCAAACCTTCACGCTTTACCATAGGTGGCTACGGAGAAGCTGTCTACAGCCGTAACTTTTACAGTGACAATTACCTGCGCTACCAGGGACAGAACGTAGAAAAATACAAAGACCAGAAACACAGCCGTTTCGACCTTCCTCACGTTGTCCTTTTCCTGGGATATGATTTCGGAAAAGGATGGACTCTGGGAACAGAAATCGAATTCGAGCATGGAGGAACGGAAAGTGCCGTTGAGATAGAAACCGAAGAAGGAGGTGAATACGAAAGCGAAATTGAACGTGGAGGCGAAGTAGCCCTCGAACAGTTCTGGATTCAGAAATCGTTCTGTCCGCAACTGAATCTTCGTCTGGGACACATTATTATTCCGGTAGGTGCCACCAACCAGCACCACATGCCGACCGAATTCTTCGGAGTCTACCGTCCGGAAGGAGAAAATACCATACTTCCCTGTACTTGGCATGAAACCGGTATCAGCTTGTGGGGACAAGCCGGCGACTGGCGCTACGAAGCCATCCTTGTGCCAGGACTGGATTCCGACCGCTTCGGACGCCAGAACTGGATTAAAGATGGAGCCGGAAGTCCATACGAATTTAAGATTGGGAATAATATTGCCGGAGCATTCCGCGTAGATAACTTTTCCGTACCTGGACTACGCATGTCGGTCAGCGGCTATATCGGAAATTCATTCAAGAACACCTTGAGCAGTACCGAAAGCACCCAATACAAAGACGTAAAAGGAACAGTATCCATCGGAGCTTTCGATTTTGCCTACAACGCACATAACTGGATTATTCGCGGAAATTTCGACTATGGGCACTTGTCCGACTCACGTCTGATTTCTCAATATAATGCCAACATGAGTAAAAACTCGGTTTCAAAAAAACAAGGAATAGCCTCCGAAGCTGTCGCCATCGGCCTGGAAGCCGGCTACAACCTCTTCTCACAAATAGAAAAACTGAATGCCAAACAACAGAAGCTTTACCTGTTCAGCCGGTATGACTACTACGACTCCATGTACAAGACCGATGCGGCCATCCAGGATTATCAATGGTGCGGACGGCATCGTATCGCTGCCGGTATCAATTACTTCCCCATCAAGGACATTGTTCTGAAAGGAGAATATTCCATCGGATTACTGAAAAGCCAATATAATAACGAACCTTCCATCTCACTGGGAGTAGCCTATGCCGGTTTCTTCAGCCGATAAACCTCCGTATAAACTGAAAACAACACTAATATTCATTAAACAAAAAAGAAAAATTATGAAAAAATTCTGGAAAATGCCTCTCTATGTAGCTTTCGGGGCACTAATGGCCACCGGTCTGACAGCATGTAGCGACAATGAAAACAATGACGGAACACAAACCGGAACATTGAGCGAAAAAGAAACGGCACTGAAAGAAGCCATCACACCTTATGTGAACAACACGGTCATTGCCACCTACAAAAATCTGGCAGATGCTACCATTGATTTATGCGAAAAATGTGAAGCTATCGAACAGGCCTTTGCCGACGGTAACCTGGCGACCGCACAAGTACAGGAAGCAGGCGATTCCTGGAAGGCCGCCCGCAAATACTGGGAACTGAGCGAGGCATTCCTGTACGGAGCGGCAAGTGATTATAACATCGACCCACACATTGATTCCTGGCCGTTGGACAAAGCGTCAATGGAGGCCATGCTGAGCAACCCACAGCAAATGGCACAGATGAGTCCGGACTATGTAGGCAATAACCTTGGTTACGGCCTGCTGGGATTTCATGCCATTGAATACATGCTGTTTCAACTGAATGCCAGTGAAACAGAAAGCCAGCCACGCGACATCAGCAAGTTCACCCAGGAAGAGACCATCTACCTGTCGGCTATCGCAGGCGACCTTCGTAACCAGTGTATCCGTCTGGAAGCCTCGTGGGCAGGTATAGATAATGTAACTTCCGAAAAACAGAATATTCTGACTGATGCCGAACTGGAACCTAGCTTCAATTATGGCGAAAGTATGTTGAATGCAGGAGTTGCCGGCAGTAAATATGTCAACTATACAGATGCCGCTCAGGAACTCCTCCAGGGATGTATCGACATTGCCGATGAAGTCGGACAACAGAAAATCGGTCGTCCGGCAACCGGTACCTCCGAGGAGGACAAGAACTATATCGAATCTCCTTACAGCCTGAACTCCATTACAGACTTCGTAGACAATATAATCAGCATCCGCAATGCTTATACAGGCAGCAACGACGGCGACATATCTGTCAGCGACTACATTGCATCTGTCGAACCAGATACTGACACCGAAGTAAAAACGGCCATTGAAAATGCCATTGCCGCTATTCAGAAAATCAAGGAGCCGTTCGCCAAAAACGCTACTTCAACCGAAGCACAGGCTGCAGTAACTGCCGTAGGTACAGACTTGGTAAATGCACTTGAAAAAGCAGCACAGGCATTGTCGAAATATTAACTGTAATTTTCCGGTCTACTTATATCCACTACCTAAAACCAATAAATATGAAGAAACTCTATTACTGGGCAGGAGCCCTGCTGCTTACCGGTATGACAGCATGTAGCGATGACGAAAACAAGAACACCCCATCCACAGACCCTACAATGCCAGATTCTGAATATCCCGAATGGTATTATACCGGTGGTAAACTGGGAACCGCGTTCTTATCCACTTTCAATGCTTACGAACAGCCCACTCCGGCCGTAGAAAACCAAGGACTTGAATCCGAATTCAAGAACGGCGAATCTCTGTTCGAGCATCCGTACATGTCCAATAACGAAGGCCAACGAAAAGGACTCGGACCGGCCTATATCCGAAGCTCCTGCATCCATTGTCATCCCGGTTACGGGCACGGCAAACGGAATTCGTCAGGCTCTTTCGAGACCAATGCCGTAGGCAACGGCTGCCTGCTTGTTGTCTACAATCCGGCGACCAATGCCTATGTGCCCTGGCT
>URWP01000245.1 GCA_900551645.1 uncultured Bacteroides sp. | reverse complement strand
GCCTCCCGGCGTTTCTTTTGCGGCCTTTGCCTACGATGATGGGAATTATGCGGCTGGTACTGCCTATCGGGGAAATTATCGGACATTTGCCCTCGGCTTCCCCTTCGAGAGCATCCAGGGAGCTGCCGAACGTGCTCACGTCATGAAAGCAATACTGGGATTCTTTGAAGCGAAATAAATATTCTTTCCATTAACCGACAGTTATACCCCTTACCATTAAAAGATTCATACCCGTCAGGCCTTTCTGACTGGCATATGCGTATTGACTACCAATAAACATAAATTCTCATACATCACAGCTACATTGGATTCCTTACTGACCAGATAATGGACAAAAAGAAAAAGAAATTTTTAGGTCCGACAGCAAAATTAGCAGATAGCCGGGAACCGCAATAAATCCTGTTCTGGAAATTCGGCCTCCACAAGACCTATTTTTCTTCTTTGAAAAACAACTGATAGTAGTACATTTTTCTTTCTTCGTCATATCCACGTACGATATACTGTTCGCCTCCATGAATATTAATATCAAAGTTTTTATCGAGTCTGATCGTTGTCATGGTTCCCATGGCCCTCCGCTTTACGGCATTGGAATCCGTAGCAAATGAATCGTCAATTTCTATGTCACGCTCGCGCTGGTAAGTTTCCCTGTATTGCTTGAACTCCGATACCAGTTTCGGATTCTCGAATACCTGCGTCGCAAAATCATCTACGCTGACCGCCTCTCCCTTTAATGCCTCGACACTCCGGTTCATGTATGTAACCTTCTCCAGCTTTCCATGCTCATCGGGCATTTGGGCTACAAAGCTCTTACAGAGTGACAGCATATTCTGCGTCTGGCTGAAACTGTCTTTCCGCGGACGTACCTGCAGGAAATCTTCCGTCCAGTATTTCGCTTCGGCACCTTTATTGGTATTGTCGACAATAGCAACCAAATATCCATCCTTTTCTTCCGTATTGAAAACCAGGCATCCCTTATCCTGTTTATTGATATTGATACCGGTCTCGCTTTCTATCTCGAAAACCCCTTCTTTGGGATACACTTTCAGAAAGATGTCTTTATTTTCCGACTTGAACAGGCCAACGGCATCCGTCTTTACTCCATCAACCATGCAGTTTTCAAAACATACGATGTAAAATTCCCCTCCTTTTGTCTTAGGATGTATGCTCTGTTCATACAGGTGTTTTGCCAGCTTCACGGTATCAGCCATACTGACAGCTCCCTTTGCAAAGATTCCGCTAATCAGATCGTATACCTCATTGTATTCAATGTCTACCTGATGAAAAAACGAATAAAACTCGGTAAAACCGAATTTGGACAGAAAGTATCTTGAAAGTATTTCCTTAGTCGCCTCATCGGGACTGATGAAATTTCTGGACAACACCAAAGGCTCATCCTTGTATTTATTGCCCACCTTATGTAAAGCTATGGATTTTATGTCCGCATTGTCTATCTGTATCATGTTTTCGATGTTGAACGTTGAAATAGCATTTAAATACCCTTTAAAAACGGAAAAACAACCTTTCTCAAGTATTCCGTTCCGTATGTTTCGTCACATCGGGCTCTACCCACGATGTTTCCCCCGCTTCGAACATGCGCTGCAAAGTTAGCAATTCTGTATGAAAACAGCATGCTCCTACTCTTTCCGGAACGCTTCAAGCATCATTTTCCCTCCGTCCCTGCACCGTTTCTTCTTTTCTCACACCATCAAGAACATGTTCCGCCCACATTCGCCGAAAACCCGGAAAAACCGATTGGTGTATGGATTCTTATGAATACACAGTTCACAATATGCTCCGAACCGCTGCAGGTTTACGTCCGTCAAGCGAAAAACAGACGTCCTCCCCATGCAGGACAAACATTCTTCATGGGAAGGACATACGTTTCAGGAATCAAGGACATAGAAGAGAAGCGGAAAGACATTTATCCCAATAAATATCAAAACAGATATAGATTTACTTTCGAACAAGTAGAATCCAAATACGATGGCATTGAAGGATATGCCGAAGCTTAAATTGATTAATGGCAAAGTATAAGATTACTTTAAATTCTATCTTCATTTTCCTTTTTTAATCACTATATTTGCCAATAAAGTGTAATGCTTTATCTCTAATTGTAATACATTCAATATGGAAACAGAAAGATAAATAAGACTAAAGTCATCTTAGTGGAACAAGGTAAAACCGGCAACAAGAAAATTGATTAACAACGGAACTGAAAAATAAGGTCATGGCAAAGAAACAGCAGAAAGAAAAAAGTATAGAAGAAACCCTTTGGGATTCGGCAAATAAATTACGTGGGTCAGTTGAGCCTTCGGAATATAAACATGTGGTATTGAGTCTGATATTCCTGAAATACGCTTACGACCGCTTTGTGGAACGTCGGAACGAGCTGATAGCGGATGACAAAGAAGCGTTTATTGAACAACCAGTGTTTTATAATGCAAAAAATGTTTTCTACCTAAACGAAATAAGCCGTTGGGACTATTTAATGGAGAATGCGAAGCAGAATGACATTGCCATTAAGATAGATGCCGCTTTGGCGCAGATGGAAAAGGATAATCCGACATTGAAAGGAGCATTGCCCAGTAATTATTATTCCGGTTTGGGACTTGATCGTACCAAATTGGCCAGTCTGCTGGATGTAATCGGCAAAATCGATACTCAAAAGGACAAGGAGCACGATTTGATCGGACGAGTTTATGAATATTTCTTGGGAAAATTTGCTATCGCCGAGGGCAAAGGAAAAGGTGAATATTACACGCCAAAGACCATCGTCAATCTGATAGCCGAGATGATTCAGCCATACCGTGGAAAGATCTATGACCCTTGTTGCGGTTCGGGTGGTATGTTCGTACAGAGCATGAAATTTATCGAAGCCCATCACGGAAACAAGAAAGATATTTCTGTATACGGACAAGAATACACCAACACCACTTATAAACTGGCGAAAATGAATCTGGCTATTCGAGGTATCGCATGTAACTTAGGCGAGAAGGCAGCCGATACTTTCCACAATGACCAGCACAAGGACTTGAAGGCCGATTTTATCATGGCCAACCCTCCATTCAACCAGAAAGCATGGCGTGCCGAAAATGAGCTGACCGCCGACCCACGCTGGCACGGTTACGATGTCCCGCCTACGAGTAACGCTAATTACGGTTGGATACTGAACATCGTTTCCAAATTGTCAGCCAATGGTATGGCGGGGTTCCTGCTGGCTAACGGTGCGTTGAGTGGCGATGGCACGGAGCTGAATATCCGTCGCCAGTTGCTCAAGAATCATCTGGTGGAAGCCATCGTCATTCTTCCTCGCAATATGTTCTACTCTACCGACATCAGTGTGACGCTCTGGATTCTGGCCGGCAACCGCAAGGCCCGTACCGTAGAACAGAACGGTGAACTGGTGAAATACCGTAACCGTGAAAATGAGGTGCTGTTCATTGACTTACGCCAATGGGGCGAACCTTTCGAGAAGAAATACATCCAGTTCACACAAGAGCAGATCTCACAGATTGCCGAAAACTTCCATCACTGGCAGCGAGAAGGTTACGAACAGACTTACCGGAACGTGCCGGAATATTGTTATTCGGCTACACTTGAAGAAATTGAAGCCAAAGGCTGGTCGCTTGTTCCCAGCAAATACATTGAGTTCAAGAGCCGTGATGAGGGTATAGACTTTGATTCCAAGATGAAAGAGCTTCAGGCAGAAATGAGGGAACTGCTGAAACAGGAAGAAGAGAGCAAAAAGGACTTGTTGAATCTGTTTAGGAAATTGGGGTATGGAATTGAATGACAAAATAGTAATCTATCGTTCGGAAGATGGAGAAACACAGCTTGAGGTCAGAATAGACCAAGATACGGTATGGTTGAATGCCTATCAGATAGCCGAACTATTTGGGCGCGATTCAAAAACAATCCGTAAGCATATAGCGAATGCCATAAAAGAAGAACTGGCAGGCGAAGTGGTTGTCGCAAATTT
>URWP01000244.1 GCA_900551645.1 uncultured Bacteroides sp. | reverse complement strand
CAGGCAAGCGCTGGTCGGACATGCCGAATACGGCCGCAGCCGACAGTTGGGCGTAACTTTTCAAGGCCAGTGTTTCTTTGAGGACAGGGTCTTCAATAATCAAGGTGTCGCTACAGATGGCTGGTTTATCCGTAGCATGGCCTGCATACTGATTGTCTACTACATCGAAGGTTATAAAGGCTGATTCTTTCAGCCGTTTGTTTTTCAGATACCGGCAGAAGCGTTCATCGGAAACGGCTATCAGCACTTTTCCTCCTGACACTTTGCGGAGTTGTTTGTAGGTTCGGATGGTATCTTGTGTGATGACAGGCTTTGTCTTTTCTCTGATTATCAGTGCCAGGGCTTGGTTCAGGTCTGTAGTCAGCTCTTCTTTTGCGGTACAATAACTGTGTCTTCCGGCCAATAGGGAACTCAGCATAAGAGTCAAGAATACAATGACAGGGAGTGGTTTGTGTTTCATAATTGTCAGGTTTGTTTCATGCAAATGTAGTGAATTTTATGATTCAATGTGTTGCCAGATACCATGATGTCTGTGGATAATTTATAGCTTTGCTGTTTGAACTGGGTTCAGAAGTTGTTATACCTGAATATTGTTCCACTGTAATCGGACCTCTTGAAGCAGTATAGAACTTGGGAGTATATGCCTTATAGGGTATGACTTTTTCCATCAGAGCGGTAAAGTTGCCGTATAGTTCGGAATCGCTTTCACACATCGTTCGTACATAATCGCCGAAATCATAGAATATTACGGGCGAATAACCGTCCATGCGTTGGATATAGGCTGTCAGAGAACTGTCTAAGGAATAGTTTGCATGAATAAGTCTCATCATATCAGCCAGTTCATCCAGGTAAGAGCAGTCGGTAACCGCAATGGTACCGTATGGATATTGATAGTTTGAATAGAATTCGTAAAAAGCCTGGCATACGGAGGAATAATCCGGCTTTTCAGCCAATAGATATTTACCCATAGTGGAGTAGGGCATACCGTATACCATGATTTCTGTAGGACAAGCAATCAGGTAATCGGTCACATGACGCAAGTCGTAGGCTACTTCCAGCGATGACATGTAACAGTCGTCGAACAAGATATAATCCATTTTCAATCCACTGTCTGACAGACTTTGTGCAAGGGTAGTTACGTCTGTCTGGTATTCGGCAGTCAGACCGCCGAAGAAACGGGTTTGAGGCACATCGGTATATTCCCAATGGTAAGTGAAGTCTGTGGTTGCTCTGCCTAAGTTTTGTTCGACGGGCAGCCATCCCATGCCATGACAGCCGATTATCATGGCATAGTCAAGAGCTGGAGCAAAAGATTTCATGTCGTTCAGAATGGCAGTCAGTCCTGTTGGGGTAGTAAAGGCCGGATTGGTATATTCCTTCAGAATCTGCCGGTGGCAACTTCCGTCCTCGTATACAATTTCAAACATTTCCGCTTCTGAAGCGCTGGTAGATAAAAAGACAATAACCCGTTCTTTGCTGAGTCCGGTATGAGATATGGCTTCTTCCATGTCGGCTATGTTATTATAGAAATAGTCTGTCAGATTGGTAGACCACGGCAGATACATGAAGAGGGTCCTTTCGTTTTTAGGAGTAGGTGGAATTTCTTCCTTTTGGCAACTTGTCAGACAAACAGAGCTGATGGTTACAAACAGCATATAAAGTAAACGGATAATTCTCATATGATTTTTCTTTTGATTATTAATCGTGTAAAAGTAGGAAATTCATTTGATTTTTGCATTACTTTTGCTATTTTTGTTTTTATCTGATGATGAACCAAATTTGAAAGTTATGAAGAAATTTTTTGCTGTTTTGTTTCTTGCATCCGGATTGCTGTCTTTCACCAGTTGTTCCGAAGATCCGGATGGGCCGGAACCTGGTATGATATGGGATATTGCTCCTTTTGTGATTAATATAACGGTCTCTGACAAGGATGGAAATGATTTACTGAATCCGGAAACATCCCTTTCTATTGCCAACAATGGGATAAAGGCCATTTTTGGAGGAGAGACATTCGAAATGGATTCCATGCCTGTTGCCGATGGACAGTCTCGGGCTATTCTTGCCGTTTTCAGAGGCTTGTATTCCTATCAAGGGTCTGGCCGTTACAGGCTTTCGTTCGGTGAATTTGCGGGCGACAGGAATTATGACCCCCAGGAACTGGTGATTGACTGGAACGATGGAACTCCGAATGATACCATTGTTTTCAGCCATTCTTTCTGGTGGAAGAATCATGAGCCGGAACAGAAAACGGTTGTTTATCTGAACGGTAAAGAAACAGATGCTCCCGTAGCTATTGTTAAATGATGGAAGATAGGATGTAGTTTGTGTAAGATAAGATATGGAGAGGATATTCGTTGTCAGTAGAAATAACACGAATATCCTCTTATTTTTTGATTGCCTGCCATATTGGCTACAGATAAAAAGACTGTTTTTGTCTGATAGTATAAACGGACATTTAGCCGTTCAAAACAAACGTTCGTTTGAATGGAAACCTGAGTTCGTTTGAATAAAAGCTTGAGTTCGTTTGAATGAAAACGTCTAGACGTTTTTGAAACGGTCTTTCTGTATCCGGAATTTCATAGGAGAAAGACCGGTTTTCCGCATGAAGAACTTCCCGAAGACAGACTGGTCAGAGAATCCTAACTGGTCGGCTATTTCCTTGATATCTAAGTCTGTGCATTCAAGTAACTTGCGGGCATCTGTACAGAGCAGTTCTGAAATATGGAAACAGACTGTATGGCCTGTTATGTGTTTGACGATGCGTGACAGGTAGGTGGTAGAGATATTCAATTGGTCGGCATAGAACCGGATGGTGTGTTGTTCGCGGTAATGATGCACCAGTAACCGTTTGAAATTCCGGAAAATCTCGCTTGAACGTTTTACGTATCCCGATGTATCCCGATTTTTCTTGTATAAGGCATCGGCTATCTGTAACAGTAGGAAGCAGCATAAGTGTCCGATGGCACCTTCCTGGTATCGTTGCATCTTTTCCAGTTGCCGGGCAAACAGACTCATTGTTTCATGTAGGTATCCGGTCTGTTCCACTTCAAGACAGAAAACAGGTAACTGGTAGTTCCCGATGTATGGGGAGACCTGATTGTAGACCAGTTGTCCGGCCGATAGGGTGTCGAAATAGTCCGGATCGATGTACAGGCAGGTACATTCGAAGTTTGCGCTTTTATCAGTCAGTGTTCCCTGTACGCTGGGAGTCAGGATTAGCAGGTGGTTGGCTGATAGAGAGTAGCTGTGGTAGATGTCCTTTACTGAGGCTGTTCCGTTTGTGACGAGTAGAAAGTAGAAGCCTTTTTCCAGAAAGACGGTATCGTGTGTGGTGAATGAACTTTCTATCCGCAGGTAATGGCTACTGATATGGCTTTGCTCTATAGCATCTTTCATTTTTATCGGTAAAGCATCCATAGGCATCGGTTTTATTTACAAAAGTACGTTTTGTTTCGTTTCCGACCAAGATAGGTTGCTCTTTTCCGATTGGAAAAATAAAAAATGTATGAACTTTGCGCCGTATTAAAAAAAAGAAGTATGAGTAAGTATATGTTCAGACGATATTTATTGTTTATCGTTTCATTGTTTGTCAATGCATTCGGGATAGCTTTCATTACTAGAGCTTTGCTGGGAACCTCGCCTATAACGAGTGTTACCTATGTGCTGAGTATGTTTACCCCTTATACCATGGGTATATGGACGATTCTGCTGAATTTGTTGTTTGTAGTACTTGAGATGTTTCTGATGACTCGTCAGGAATTGAAGTCCGATTTGCGTATGTTTCTGTTACAGATTCCCATTTCGTTCTGTTTCGGACTGTTTATTGATTTTTCCATGTTGATGCTTTCGTGGCTTCAGCCAACATCGTATGCTGCCCAAGTGATTGATTTGTTGGTAGGTTGTACCTGTTGGTTGAATTAGATTAGAGAATATTTTATCTGCCCAATCGGACGATGATTAATGAAATTGACATATTGCATAAAGGTCATT
>URWP01000243.1 GCA_900551645.1 uncultured Bacteroides sp. | reverse complement strand
GAATTTTATTTGTACTTTAGCCATGTCTGCTGAAGATTGGTTTGATTTTTACGCAACACGAAGTTAAGTAAATCTTCGAACATGACAAAGCACTGAGTAATATATTACTACTCACTGCTTTAAATTATTCTTATACAAAAGTGTTGCGGAAATTAGGTTTATGTTGATAATAATCACTTTCTGATGCAGGAATTCCTACGGCTAATGCCACTTTATCCCAATTACATGAACCTATCCTGCCTGAAAACGGCTGCAAAAGTAACGATTTTCCACGAGCATCCAGCCAACAGTCTGTCACAAAAATAAGGGTGGATAGAAAGTGGATAGCATTAGAGTAGTCAGGCGGACAAAAGATATCCTAAACTATTTTCAACACACGTAATCAGCAATCAATCTTTATTCAGATCGTATAAAAAGAAGGATATAGAAAAAGATGGGCTGCAAATTTATAAAGAAGGTAAGCTCATTGCAGATGTATCCGTTCCTACGAATTTTAGAGTAATGGGATATATGGCACCCTATTATTATTCGTATATCATACCCAATATGGACGAGGAAGACAATTCATTAATGCTATATCGTTTTAGACTATAAGTGAAAGTCACAAAATAGGCTGAAAGCTCAGTGGTCTTCCTCGCCCATTTTGTCTCTTTTAACCCAATTCGGTCGTTAGAACGAATAAAAATAGTCAGTCGCTTTACTTTTCTCGTTCTAATGACTGATTGAGGTTTATCCGCTAAAAGCCCTACTTAGGCCACATATCTACTATAAATTCTTTATTCCAGGCATCTTTCTCCGCTAAAACATATTCCGTTTCCCACTTGCCTAACGAATATCCCACTATATGCAATTCGGCTCCTGTCTTACCGGCCAGCTTAAACTTGCCGCTGGTGTTGACCTTGAACTGATAGTCGGAACCCGTTACTACACTTGCAGACAGATCTGTTGAAACAGAAGGACCTACTTTAACGAAAGGACCTCCGCAATAGGCTATATTGACTTCCGTCTTGAAATATACACCCAGGCTTGCAGCCACTTCACCAGAGTAAGTGATGTTGGTTCGATCTACATAGCAGTTAAACGAATGGTTGTATTCTTTATAAAAGACCCAGCCTCTGTCTCTTGCATAGGAAGGACCCAGCTTAAAGGAAGAATCAAAAGTCATGGGCAGAGTTATGCCTATCGTGCCTTTTGCATGTGCATTACAGTCCATAGTTAAAGTGGGTATAACCATGACCGAAATGTGAATGGGACCTGCTATCGGGAATACAACTACAATAGGAGGATAATAGACTAATGGGACTTCACCGCCGCTTGATTTATCCTTCACATCCCATTCAACGAACAGAGGACCATCCAGTTTGTACTCACCTGTGAAGTAGCAATCAAAGTTACGTAATTTGAACCAGGAAATGTTGATGCCGATTTCAAGGTCTAATGCTGTGTGGGTCTGTACATCCTTCAGTCCAATGCGTAAGCCTTTTTCTTCGTATGAATAATTGGTTATTCCATCCTTGTTGAAAATATGCCATGTAGCTTCTTGGGCCAGCAGCTCTTCGGCTGTTGCATACTTTTTGCCATTGTCTTCTGTACCGCTGAAGATAACCACGCTGGGATGATAAACGCCGTCTTTGGAATAACGGTTCTTCAAGCCTTTCTCGCCGTAGTTAACATACAATTCCGTGCTCAGCTTGAAGTCGCCATGCTCTATCAGGTCTGCCAATGTACCTTGGGTTGTCGTCAGAATAGCATCCTTTCCGTTTGCCGATACATTTGATACCTTCCGAATGAAAGGTGGCGTGTCAATGCTGCGCCATATAGACAACACATCGTTCTTGTTTACCTTTGTCTTTATCTTATCCAGGTATGCCTGGCTCACACGAATCTGTGTTGTGTCAGCATTTAAGATCTCCACATCGTTCGGATTGATAAAATCAAAATAGTTGAGAGCTTGGGCATTTTCTGCAAGCTCAATTTCGCCTTTCTCAATAGGCGGATCGGGAGAAACATTGTTATCGTCATCGTTGTCACAAGATATTACCGTAAGTGATACGAAGAACAAGGCAAGAAAAGCAAACTTGCCCGATTTGAAAAAAGACCAATACTGCTTCATAAATGTGGATTATTTTACGCCTTCCAGGTTTCTTGGAAGAACCTGATAATACATGGAAGCGTGAAACCGGAACACCGCATTTTGAGTGGAGTCACAACAAAACAAGCATAACGCTTCCTCAATTGTTGATATACCTAATTTCCGCAACACTTTTGTACAAGAATAATTTAAAGCACTGAGTAGTAATGTATTACCTAGTGCTTTGTCATGTCAGAAGATTCACTTAACTTCGTGTTGCAATAAAAATCAAACCAATCTTCAGCAGACATGGCTAAAGTACAAATAAAATTCGATTCAATCACACCTTTTGGCGGAATATTTTCAATCATGGAGCAATTTGATGCTCTTTTATCGGACGTAATCGACTCCACATTAGGACTGCGTAGCAGAACCTATGGTTACCAATACAGTGAAATCATCCGTTCTCTCATGTGCGTATTCTTCTGTGGCGGCTCGTGCATTGAAGACATATCCACTCATCTCATGCCCCATCTTTCCCTGCATCCCAAACTTAAAACCTGCAGCGCAGACACGATTCTTCGCGCCATAAAAGAACTGACTACAGACAACATAACGTATTCATCTCCAGACTCAGGTAAATCATATGACTTCAATACAGCTGACACAATGACCGAATTGTTGGTCAAGTCTCTCATTGCTACCGGAGAATTATGTCAGGAGCAGGGTTACGATCTGGATTTTGACCACCAGTTCATTGAAACGGAGAAGTATGATGCCAAACGTACATACAAGAAGTTCACAGGATACAGCCCGGGAGTGGCCGTTATAGGTGACCATATTGTCGGCATTGAAAATCGGGATGGCAACACGAATGTCCGGTTCTGTCAGCAGTGTACATTGGAAAGAATCTTCACCAGGCTGGAATGTAACGGCATTCATATAAATAGAGCTCGTATGGATTGTGGGTCGTGCTCCGAAGAGATTGTAGATACCGTCAAGGCCCATTGCAAGTACTTCTATATCAGAGCCAACAGATGCTCCGCTTTTTATGAAGACATGTTCGCTCTCAGGGGATGGAAAGCTGAGGAAATCAACGGGATCAGGTTTGAGTTGAACTCGATTGTCGTAGAAAAATGGAAGGGGAAACCATACCGTCTTGTCATCCAAAGACAAAGAAGAACAGATGACATACGGGAGCTATGGGAAGGAGAATATACCTACCGGTGTATCCTTACCAATGATTTCGAATCCGACATAAGGGATGTCGTAGAGTTCTATAACCTGTGCGGTGGGAAGGAAAGAATCCTCGATGACATGAACAACGGGTTTGGATGGAAACATTTGCCAAAGTCATTCATGGCAGAAAATGCAGTATACCTGCTGATGACTGCATTGATAAGGAACTTCTACAAAACAATCATCCGAAAATTAAACGTTAAGGATTTTGGCCTATCCATATCGAGTCGTATTAAGACTTTCGTTTTCAAATCATTGCTGTCCGCTAAAGTTTAGTGTAGTACGATTCGCCTACCCGCAGTGTCACTTGATAGGCATTGCGGGTGTTTGTTTTGTCTGGTAAGCCCCTCTATCCAAAGAGCAGGAGTTCCTTGGGTGGCGATTCTGCCTCGGCTACCAGTTTTGACCAGTCTTTGTCGGGTTCTTCGAGGAAGGTGTAGAGGTTGACGTAATACATTAACATGATTCTGCCCATTGTTGCCAATCCCGAGAAGCTCCAGCTGCGTTTGATGCGTTTCTTCAGCACCATCAGTAGAAGGTTGGCGATGAGGGTTATCCATATCTGGATTTTGATGGCATTGGCGCTTTCGCCGTAAAAGTACCGAAGGGGGAAGTTCTGCTTTATCTGCTTGAACAACAGCTCTATCTCCCAGCGTTTCCGGTAGATTGCCACAATATCCTCGGCGCTCATCTCCA
>URWP01000242.1 GCA_900551645.1 uncultured Bacteroides sp. | reverse complement strand
ACCCACTGTGTCAGCTTCTATATATTGTATGGTGTTTAATTTTCCTTTGTCGTAAGAGAAAGCTATAACTTTTCCTGAGATTTCATTAATCAAATAAGCGAATTTTTGGTTCGGATGGAAACAAATGTGGCGTGGTCCTGATCCTGATTCTACTTTTATATTAAATTCTTCGGATTCATTCAGCAAGGAATGGGATACACCATCAGTTACATTCTCACTAACAGGAAATACATGAATCTGGTCTGTTCCTAAATCACTGGCAAGTAGATATTTATGGTCTGGAGTGAATTCTATACAATGTAAATGTGGCTGTGTTTGTCTCTCTTTGTCAAGACTATTTCCTGTAAAGGAAATAAGGCGTGTTTCGGATTTTAATTTGCCGTCTTTATCTAGTGGGAAAACGGTAATACTACCTCCCATATAATTTGCTGTCAAGACAAATTTTTCCGACGGGCTGAGAGTTATATAACAAGGTGCACCGCCGTCAGTGGGTTGAGAATTAAGCAAAGTTAGTCTCTTTTGTTCTTTATCGAATTTGATGGCATTGGCGGTAGAACTTTTTCCGGAATCCTCCCCTACAGCATATATTCTTTCTCCATCAGCCGACGGGATGAGGAAAGATGGGTTGGATATTCCTTTTATTCCGCTGATATATTGTGAGTTGCCATTTTGTTCATCAAAGTTATAAACCTTGATACCTTCTTCCTCCGGAGTTGCATAACTGCCTACCAACATATACATCATATTCGGATTTTCTTCAACTGTAATTGCTTCCGTTTGTTTCTTGGGAGAGGGTATACAGCCTCCCAGTATCATACTGCTCATACACAATACCATTAATTTTTTGTTCATATTGTCTGATCTGTTAGGATTAGAAAAATTATTTTCAAAGATACATTGTTCTCATTAAAATGCGCTAAATAAATGAATAAATAATTGGATATTAACAGAAGTGTGTGTATATTTGTAATCTCTTTATGAGTTACCAGTACGGGGTTGACTGGATTTGACAGCGTGGCTAAGTGGTATGTAAGCATGCAGTGCGTGGTTGATTGGCACTATAATCCCAGTTTTCAAAATTTTATCTGGCAACGAAAATTATGCTCTTGCTGCTTAATCGAATCATAGTAGATTAGCTTTATTTCTGCCAAAGTGGTGGAAACGAGACATCACTCAAAAGCTCTTGTTCCGAAGCGTTTGATCAAGTGGTGCAGTAAAATCGGGAATAGTTAGAGATCCGCCTCGTGTCTCTTACGAAAATTTAGAGGATAAGGTATAAGTTGGTGGCTTCGGTCCTGCTTATACTCGAAAATTTAGGCGAAGATAAGCATGTAGAAAGCGTATGGCTTCCTCGTTTGGACGAGGGTTCGACTCCCTCCAGCTCCACGAAAAAAGACATTGATAATTAAAGGATTTACAAAAACACCCGAACTTATATTTCGGGTGTTTTTTTATATTCATACCACCCGTTATACCAATCTGATACCTATCAATACAAACAAATGTGGGGCTCTTCACCGAGCCCCACATTCCCCTAACTAAAAATCAACTATGCCCTAATCAGAAACAACTTACAATGTCCAGCCTGCAGTCCAGTCTTCATCGGCCTTTACTGCACCTTTATAATTTGTTTTTGTAAAGAAGGAATCAGCCGACAAGTCTTTGCCTCCATCTGCAGTACCTACATACTTATCTGTCCATGAGAATGTCTGGTTGGTAAGGTTTCCGGCAGCTTGTGCAAAATCAGCATTTGTATAGATATTTTCCTTCGATGTCAGTTCCTTGCTGATAGCTACATATTCCAGTTTGGAAGTACCTTCCTTCAAGGCATTTTCAGTTTCGGCAGTTTCTACTGTCAACGGTTTTTCTTTTCCGGTAATCAAGGTATTATACAGTTCTACCTGTGTACCGGCACGCAGACGTACTCCCTGTGCATCGCCACCGTTACCGACAAGAGTCGCATTGGCAATAACCGGATGAGCAACCGGAGTAGCAGCATAATTTGAACCGTTATTGTCGCATTCCATCAGACAGTCGCAGGCATAACCCAACTCATCTTCCGTTGACTGATAAGCAACCAGGAATTGTGCTTTTCCGTTCCAGCCTTCAGTCCAGTCGAATGAATCGTCACTACAATCCGTAGCCACCATATATTTTACATTCACAGATCCGCCAAAAAATTCGAAACCATCGTCAGATCCCTGATAAGCCTGCAGGTGTTCCACCGTCGTACCATTTCCTACACCGTAAAACGAAACGCCATTGGCTTCGTGTTCCTCATCGAAAGCATATCCTGTATATTCCAAACAAATGTATTTCAGCACACCAGAATTATCATTGTCGTCATTACCACCATAAATAGCATTACCTATTTCAGATTTTCCTGTACCTCCGGCAGCGTTCGTATGTGCATAGCCACAGATGTGCAAGCCACCCCATGCTCCCGGTTCTTTCTTTTCGGAAGTCATGACAATCGGTGCGTCAGCAGTACCTTCTGCATTGATTTTTGCTCCCTGTTCAATCAGGATATAGTCTACTACATCATCATGCTTGGCTATCAGTGCCACTCCCGGTTCTATATTCAAGGTAGCTCCAGCCTTTACGGTATATTCACCCGTCAGGTAATAAGTCTGTCCTTGAGACAAAGTCTTCTCTCCTGTCAGTTCACCTTGTAAAGTTTCCGGTTCTACTGCTGCTTCTGTTCCACTGGTCAATGTCCATCCTGCTGTCCAGTCATTATCGGCCGGAACAGCTCCACGGTATTCAGCTGTATCGAAGAAACTATCGTTCACTTTTGTTCCTCCAGCTACTGTACCCACATAATAATTGGTCAGTAAAGGAGTGACATTTGTCTGATTTGTTTCGATTCCGACAAAATCTGCATTCGTATAAATGTTTTCTTTCGAAGAGAGTTCTCCACTGATAGTTACATATTCCAGTTTTGAAGTACCATTCTTCAAGGCATTCTCTGTTTCAGCCGTCTCAACAGTCAGCGGTTTGCCTTTTCCTACAATAATGGCATTATACAATTCCACTTCGGTACCTGCACGCAAGCGCATACCTTGGCTGTCACTGCCGTTTCCTACCAATGTAATATTTGAAAGAACAGGATGTGCTACCGGCGATGCTGCATAGTTCGTACCGTTATTATCACATTCCATCAGACAATCACAGGCATAACCCAGTTCATTTTCATTGGCCTGATAAGCTACCAGATACTGTCCTTTACCGTTCCAACCTTCTGTCCAGTCGAACGAGTCGTCACTACAGTCAGTAGCCACCAGATATTTCACATTTACCGAACCTCCGAAGAATTCGAAACCATCATCCGATCCCATGTAAGCCTGCAAATGTTCTACTGTCGTACCGTTTCCTACCCCGTAGAATGAAACACCGTTGGCTTCGTGTTCTTCATCGAAAGCATATCCGGTATATTCCAGACGGATATATCTCAAGATACCAGAATTATCGCTGTCATCACTGCCACCGTATGCAGCATTTCCAATCTCAGAGCTTCCTGTTCCGTTGTTGGTATGTGCATAACCACAGATATGCAGACCACCCCATGCTCCCGGTTCTTTCTTCTCTGAAGTCATGATGATAGGCTGAGAAGCTGTACCCTGCGCATCAATCTTTGCTCCTTGTTCTACCAGGATATAATCTACCTTATCGTCATATTTGGCTGTAAGAGTCACTCCCGGCTGAATGGTCAGTGTTACCCCTGGCTTTACATGAATACCTCCATTCAGCGTATAACTCTTTCCTGTTTCCAAAGTCAGATTTTCTGTGATATCCTTATCAAGCACATAGGTTTCTTCGTTACCCCCATTATCACCGCCATTTTCATTAGCCGGTGTATCATCACTACAAGATACAGCAAACAGTGACATTCCGGCAACCAAAGCCATCGTTGCAAATTTCCAGTTCTTTTTCATATACAAAACTTTTAATTAGGGATATTCAGTAAATATAACAAAATTAGCCAACTAATTCATACACAAAGTATTGCGAAT
>URWP01000241.1 GCA_900551645.1 uncultured Bacteroides sp. | reverse complement strand
TGCCGGACGTCAGGGAGACCCGGGTTCATCAGTATTCTTTGTTTCACTGGAAGATGATTTGATGCGTCTGTTCTCGTCCGACCGTATCGCCCGTGTAATGGACAGACTGGGCTTCAAGGAAGGCGAAATGATTGAACATAAGATGATTTCCAATTCCATTGAACGTGCTCAGAAGAAGGTAGAAGAGAACAACTTCGGTATCCGTAAGCGTCTGTTGGAATATGATGACGTGATGAACAAGCAGCGTACAGTGGTCTATACGAAACGTCGTCACGCTTTGATGGGTGAACGTATCGGTATGGATATCGTCGATATGATTTGGGACCGTTGTGCAAATGCGGTTGATCAACCGACTTATGAAGATGTGCGTATGGAAGTTCTTCAGACTTTGGCAATGGAAACTCCGTTCTCAGAAGAAGATTTCCGTACCAAACGTAAGGAAGACCTGGCTAATATGACTTTCGAACAGGCTATGGTCAACTTTAAGCGTAAGACAGAACGTATGGCTCAGATTGCTTATCCGGTTATCAAGCAGGTATACGAGAATCAGGGTCAGATGTATGAAAATATTCTGATACCGATTACAGATGGTAAACGGATGTATAACATTCCGGTGAACCTGAAAGCTGCTTACGAAACCGAATGTCGTGAAGTGGTGAAGTCGTTTGAAAAAGTTATCCTGCTGCATACTATCGATGATGCATGGAAGGAAAATCTGCGTGAGTTGGATGAATTGAAACATTCTGTTCAGAATGCCAGCTACGAACAGAAAGACCCGCTGTTGATTTTCAAACTGGAATCTGTGAACCTGTTCGACAACATGGTCAGCAAAATCAACAACAATACGATTTCTGTTCTGATGCGTGGTCAGATACCGGTACAGGAACCGCAACAGGTGCGTGAAGCTGCCCCTGAACAGGCTCCTAAACGTAACCAGTATAAAGAAGAAAAAGTTGATTTGAATGATCCGGACCAGCAGGAAGCAGCGGCACAGGATACCCGTGCACAACAGAAGACGGAACCTTACCGTGCAGAAAAGACTGTAGGTCGGAATGACCCTTGTCCGTGCGGTAGCGGTTTGAAATATAAGAACTGCTGTGGTAAGGATAAAGAATAAGTCAATGCGTTGATAATTTACAGAAGCCGACCCTATCTCTCATCGGGTCGGCTTTTTTTATTACCTTTTAACTTAGTCATCCGTCAGAATGTATTATTTTTGCTTCCAGACAATAGAAAGACTCATTCTTATGAAAAAGACTAGTTGGTTATATGTATTCATCGCTTGTTTTCTGGCTTCGTGCAGTTCTATCCAGTCGTTCACTTTTGATGAACTGATTCCAGCCGAAACGAGTTTTCCGGAACAGTTGGCTACTGTGGCTGTAGTGAATAATATGGTGGCTATTCCTGCTCCCAAGTCATCCCTGCTTACACTGGGTTCTTTGGAAGGCGATGGAAAAATCGCTTCAGAAATGTTGGCCGGCAGTTTGGCTGACAGCCATTATTTCCGTCAGATAATTATTTGCGATTCTGCATTGCGCGGAAAAGAAGTGGTTCCTTTCACAGGGCATCGTATGCTTACTTCACAGGAGGTGGATAGATTGGCGGCCGAATTGGGAGTCGATATGTTGTTTTCTTTAGAACGTATAGCTATCCATACTGAGCGTAAGCAGATTGTCTATCCGCAGCTGTCTGTTCCTTTCGAAGCTTTACAGGTCCACTTGGCACCTACTTTAAGTGTTTATGTGCCAGGACGTGACAAACCGATGCGGATCTTGACTGTACGCGATAGTGTTTATTGGGACATTGATCCGTCTGTGTCTGATAAGGCAGTAGTAAAAGAAATTTCAGAGCGTGCTTCTTCTTTGCTGATTCCTCACTTGACTCCACACTGGGAGAATACTGCCCGTATCTATTTCAGTGGAGGGTCGCCAGAAATGCGTGATGCAGTAGTTTGTCTTCAAGAGAACGACTGGGCTGGTGCACAGAGTTTGTGGGAGTCGGTGTATGAAAGCCGGAAAAAGGGAAACCTGAAACTGAAAGCGGCTTTTAATGCGGCCTTGGCTTGCGAAATGCAGGGAGATATCAGTCAGTCATTTACTTGGCTGACGAAAGCTAAGGCTTTAGCCAAACCTGGTACAGAAGAAGAGAAGGTTATCGGCTTCTATGCTTCCCAGCTTGAAAAACGGAAGGAAGAACTTCCTAGGCTGGAGCTGCAGATGGGGCGTTTTCAAAACAAATTCTGAGGTTTTTGTTTGTACGTGTGATTTTTTTTGTACTTTTGGATATATAAAAGTAAAAGCCTATGAAAATTAGTGATAAGTCACGTGCTGCGATTACGGATTCCTTGAAGGAGGCCCTTTGCAGATATGTAACCGGTACGGATAATGCGGTGGTTACAGATATTCATTTACTACCTAACCCGGACAGTGGGGAACTGCTGATATTCAATGATGATGATGAAGAGTTGTCTCGTGTAATTGTGGATGAATGGGTGGAATATGATAGTGACGACTTTTATAAGGAGGTGGAACCTGTGTTACGGTCTATACTTGCCGGACTGAAGGATGCAGGGATGCTGGATAAGTTATCGTTGATGAAACCCTTTTCGTTTGTATTGGTAGATGATGAAAAAGAAACCGTGGCTGAGTTGCTAC
The DNA here is from genome assembly GCA_900551645.1 of uncultured Bacteroides sp. GTDB lineage: Bacteria > Bacteroidota > Bacteroidia > Bacteroidales > Bacteroidaceae > Phocaeicola. The sequence continues at coordinate 1,382 of URWP01000241.1, read as the reverse complement.
TGATAGATGACGAGGACACTTTGTTGCTGAGTGATGAATTGCTGAAGGGATTGGACGAGGAGTTGGATGACTTCCTGAAGAAACTGTTGGAAGAAAAATAATCTATCGGATAAGTTTGCCGGAAGAAGGAATGTTATGCCCTTTTTCCGGCTTTTTAGTATATTAGATTTATTGCTATGGGTGAACGTATCATTTTTCGTCGGAATAATCAGCTTACTTCTGTAAATCCGCGCTGGCGGGGTAATCCTACTGTCAATGGGAAGTTTTTCAACAGGCAGCATCGTTGGCGTTCGGGAATGGGAAATGTCTTGAAATGGCGTTTTTCGCCCAATCCGCAGCGGAGGGAGAAGCGTACCATTCCTTGGAATCCGTCCGTACATTTTTTACATTCCTTAGATCAGGTTGTGGGTAATTCTTTGATATGGCTGGGACATAACTCGTTTTTCCTGCAGTTGGGAGGCAAGCGTTTCATGATAGATCCGGTTTTCGGGAGTATTCCTTTTGTGAAGCGGCGGTCTAAATTGCCGGCCAATGTTTCTATCTTTCGTGATATAGATTATCTGCTTATCAGTCACGATCATTTCGACCATTTGGATAAACCCAGTGTAACACAGTTGGTTGCTCAGAATCCTCAGATGAAGCTTTTCTGCGGACTAGGTACCGGGGCGCTTATAGGTTCCTGGTTCCCGGAGATGAAGGTGATAGAGGCTGCCTGGTATCAGCAGTATACTGATGACGGATTGACGTTGACCTTTCTTCCGGCCCAGCACTGGAGTAAGCGGGGGGTAGGAGATGGAGGCGAACGGTTGTGGGGAGCTTTCATGATTCAGGCTGATGGAATTACTATCTATAATAGCGGTGATACGGGGTATGCCCAGCATTTCCGTGAATTACCTGATCTTTTTCCGCATATCGACTATTGCATGATTGGTATCGGGGCCTATAAACCCAGATGGTTCATGAAACCGAATCATATCTCTCCATATGATGCTTTGACTGCATCGTCAGATATGGAGGCTTATGTAACTGTACCGATGCATTACGGTACTTTCGACCTTTCTGACGAACCGTTGTTCGACCCGCCTCATGTGTTCCAGGCAGAAGCAAAGTTGCGTAATAAGGCTATTATTGTGCCTGAATTGGGAGAAATCATTAAATTGAAACCGCAACGATAAACGTATTCGGAAAAACGTCTGGACGTTTTGTTGCAGATAAACGTTTCTTCTGCATTGAACAAACGTTCGTTTCAAGTAAAACATGCTCGTGTTTTTATTGATATACGAGTATGTTTGAGGTGTACTGAATTTAGTTGACGGGTTAATAATTAAAATCATATATAGGTTTACACCTTTTTCGTATTAAAACCTGATAAGGTTGTCACT
>URWP01000240.1 GCA_900551645.1 uncultured Bacteroides sp. | reverse complement strand
CTCTTCCTTCACGTACGAAGAAACGCGGGCCAGACTTCCTCTCATCTGCTTGTTCTGTATAAAATCATAGGGAAAATAACATCCGTGCACGTCGCTCGTCTCTACAAATTTCAATGTGATGGTTTCCTCATTATTCGAGGCTTTCAAATGCCCTTGCCCCATACCGAGTAATGTAATCAGGCTGATTAAAAAGTAAAATCGTCTAGTCACCATTTTTGCAGACTTTTATATAAGTTTTTGCAAAGATACGAGAAGTTGCCGACATTCCCGCAGAATACTTCCTAAAATACCCAAATACGAAAGATTTCCCAACCGCTTTTTTATGCCATTTTTTCACTACTTTTGCAACCAAATAATATAAAGCCCCTATCAATGGAAGAATTCAGCCAGATGATTGCCGCCGAACTGAAACTGCCGGCACATCGCATAGCCAATACACTCAAACTGCTCCAGGGAGGAGCGACCATTCCTTTCATCAGCCGTTACCGGAAAGAAGCGACCGGAGAACTGGATGAAGTACGGATAGGTGAAATCCAATCCCGTTATGAAAAACTGTGCGAACTGTCCAAGCGGAAAGAAACTATACTTTCTACTATCAGTGAGCAGGGAAAACTGACGGAAAGCCTGAAGCAACGTATTGCTCAGTGTTGGGACAGTACCGAACTGGAAGATATTTATCTTCCTTTTAAACCGAAACGGAAGACCCGTGCTGAAGTGGCCCGACAGAAAGGGCTTGAACCACTGGCTGTTCTGTTGATGATGCAAAAGGAGAACCACTTGGAACAGCGTGTCCGCTCTTTTGTGAAGGGAGAAGTTAAAGATGAAGAAGATGCCTTGAAAGGGGCGCGTGATATCATTGCCGAACAGGTAAATGAGGACGAGCGTTCCAGAAATCAAGTGCGTAACCAGTTTTCCCGCCAGGCCATTATTACTTCCAAGGTTGTCAAAGGAAAAGAATCCGATGAGGCAGCCGCCAAATACCGCGATTATTTCGATTTCAGTGAACCGCTCAAGAAATGTACTTCTCATCGTTTACTGGCTATTCGTCGTGGCGAATCGGAAGGAATTCTGAAAGTCAGTATAACTCCGGAAGATGACAGTCTTTGTACCGAACGGTTGGAACGGATGTTTGTGCGTGGAAACAATGCCTGCTCCGTACAAGTCGCAGAAGCAGTGAACGATGCTTATAAACGGTTGCTGAAACCGGCCATTGAAACCGAATTCTCGGCCATGAGTAAGGACAAGGCTGACGAAGAGGCTATTCGGGTATTTGCTGAAAATTTGCATCAGCTGTTACTGGCACCTCCTTTGGGACAGAAACGTGTGATGGGTATTGACCCGGGATTCCGGACTGGTTGCAAGGTGGTTTGTCTCGACGCTCAAGGTGCCTTGCTGCATAACGAGGCTATCTATCCACATCCGCCCAAATCGGAATACCAACAGGCTGCCCGGAAGTTGACCAAACTGGTGGAACAGTATCAGATTGAGGCCATTGCTATCGGAAACGGTACAGCCAGTCGGGAAACTGAACAGTTCGTCACTTCCCAGCGATACGATCGGAATGTACAGGTATTTGTGGTCAGTGAAGACGGAGCTTCCATCTATTCGGCTTCGAAGACTGCACGTGAGGAATTTCCTGATTACGATGTGACCGTACGTGGAGCGGTTTCCATTGGCAGACGCCTTATGGACCCGTTGGCTGAACTGGTGAAGATTGATGCCAAATCCATTGGTGTAGGCCAGTATCAGCACGATGTGGACCAAACGAAACTGAAGGCTTCATTGGACCAGACTGTGGAAAGTTGTGTAAATCTGGTAGGTGTCAATGTCAACACGGCGAGCAAGCACCTGCTGACGTACGTTTCCGGACTGGGACCGACGCTGGCTCAGAACATTGTGGATTACCGTACAGCCAACGGTCCGTTCCATTCCCGTAAAGAACTGCTGAAAGTTCCCCGGATGGGAGCCAAGGCTTTTGAACAGTGTGCCGGTTTTTTACGGATTCCTCAAGCAGAAAATCCGTTGGATAATTCTGCCGTGCATCCGGAAAGCTATCCGCTGGTTGAGAAAATGGCAAAAGACTTGCATTGTTCAGTAGCCGACCTTATCAAGCGGAAAGAACTGCGTAGCCAGATTCAACTTCAGCGTTATGTAACTGATACGGTAGGCCTGCCTACGTTGACCGATATTTTGCAGGAGCTGGACAAACCAGGCCGGGATCCGCGTCAACAGATACAGGTATTTTCGTTCGATCCTGACATCCGTACCTTAGACGATTTGAAAGAAGGCATGGAACTGCCGGGCATCGTTACCAATATAACTAATTTCGGATGTTTCGTAGACATTGGCATCAAAGAAAACGGACTGGTACATATTTCGCAATTAGCTGACAAGTTTGTCAGTGACCCGACTACTGTGGTAAGTATCCACCAGCATGTACGAGTAAAAGTTTTGGGAGTTGACCGTGAACGGAAACGGGTACAACTTACCATGAAAGGCCTGAATAAATAACCAAGAATAGAAGGATTGATATACAGAAAACAACATGGAAAAAGAAGAATTTGTTTCCGCTTGGTTTGTCTTCAACAGTGGACAGGTGCTTATTGAAAAACAAACCGACGGATATCATATACCCTATAGCACTGAACCTCCAGTTCCAGTACCTGTAGGAAGTACCATTCATTTGTTGGGTGAACTGAACGGGCATCCGGCTAAAGCTTATGCTATCCATATGCCGGTATGCGGTAACGAAAACTCTCCACGCATGATGAAGGATTTACGGGCTTCGTGGGATATACTTCCTCTGCAGGAATACAAATGGGCAGGGAAAGCCTCACAGATTCTGAATTGGGACAAGAACAGTCGGTATTGTCCTATGTGTGGAGTTCCTACCGTACAGATTTCACCGATAGCCAAACAGTGCCCGGAATGCCGTCAGGAAATCTATCCGCGTATTTCGCCGGCCATTATTGTCCTTATTCGGAAAGGTGATAGTATTCTGTTGGTACATGCCCGTAATTTTAGAGGAACTTTTAAGGGACTGGTAGCCGGATTTCTGGAACCGGGAGAAACTTTGGAGGAATGTGTGCACCGCGAAGTGATGGAGGAGACTGGATTGACCATTAAGAATCTGAAATATTTCGGGAGTCAACCCTGGCCTTATCCCAGTGGAATCATGATAGGTTATACAGCTGAATACGAAAGTGGAACTATCAAGTTACAGGATGAAGAACTCAGTGCAGGTGCTTTTTACAGTCGGGAACACTTGCCGGAACTTCCCAAGAAACTGAGTATTGCCCGAAAAATGATTGATGCCTGGCTGGCAGGAGAGATACCAGGCTAAGTAAAATTCAAAACCGAAGGCTTTATACCATATCAGACAAAAAAAATTCCGGCTTTTGTTTCGATTTTGCCTTGAAACGTAAGCCGGAGTTTTTTGTCAGATAAAAAGCAAAAAGCTGTGTGGAAGATTAATGCCGGTAGAAATGCAGTTCATCTTCCAGCCGATGAACCTGTCTCTGCAGGTCCTCCATACGGTTAAGCAGGTGGCGGATAGCATCAATGCCTGCTATATTGATGGACAAGTCGTAATACAAATGAGCATAACGCTCCAGTTCGGCCAATTGAGATGCAGGGAAGCAGTTGGCGTTGTTTCTCACTTCAATGTCGATGAGTCCGTCTTCCCCCAACATCAGAACAAAGTCCGGTTCGATGTTGCAATGGCTGCAAAAATCGTTGAGGATAATTAGTTCGTTCTCCATAATTATATATTTAGGATGCTGCCTGCAACTGGCGGAAGAGTTCTTTCTGCTTTTCTGTCAGTTGGGTAGGAAGAGTTACCTGATAAGTTATAATCAAATCGCCGAAACTGCCTTCCTGTTTGTAGACCGGAAAGCCTTTTCCTTTCAGACGGGCTTTGTCACCGTTCTGTGTACCCGGGCGGACTTTCAGTTTTACCTGGCCGTCCAACGTATTGATGGTGGTTTCTCCACCCAGTACGGCGGTGTACAGGTCGATGTGTACATCTGCATACAAGTCATTGTCCTTCCGCTTGAATTGCGGGTCGTCGGCTAT
>URWP01000239.1 GCA_900551645.1 uncultured Bacteroides sp. | reverse complement strand
ACCCGGCTTTTCGTTCAACGATTAATACCGGAAGCCGATGAAACTGAAAACCTTGTTCTTTCTGCTGACCTTGTTGTTACTGGGGGCTTGGAGTATCTTGTTTTTCTTCGTCTTGAGGGAAGAAGGAACCTTGGTATATGTGAGCGAAGCAGTGGTTACCCTTAGCCTCATTGTGCTGGTCTACTTTTATCAGAAGGTAGTCCAGCCGCTCAATAGCATTGCCAACGGTATGGATCTGCTCCGCGAACAGGATTTCAGCAGCCGTCTGGCACCGGTCAGACAGGCCGAGGCAGACCGTATAGTCGATATGTTCAACCGCATGATGGACCAGCTGAAGAATGAACGTCTCAGGCTTCGGGAGCAGAACCATTTTCTTGATTTGCTCATCAACGTCTCTCCCATGGGAGTGGTCATCCTGGATTTCGACGGAAAAATTTCCATGCTGAATGCGGCGGCCTTGCGTTTTCTGGGCTATACGGCAACCGATGAATTGACAGGCAGGCGTTTTCAGGATTTGGATGCTCCGTTGGCCGGAGAGATAGCCCGCCTGCCCAAGGATACCTCCGATACCATCCGTCTGAGTGATGCCATGATTTACCGTTGCTCACGGCTCTCGTTTATAGACCGTGGGTTCGCCCATCCGTTTGTTCTGATAGAAAGTCTTACTACCGAAGTGGTAAAAGCCGAAAAGAAAGCATACGAAAAGGTTATCCGCATGATAGCCCATGAGGTGAACAATACTACCGCCGGCATCACTTCTACACTGGAAACGGTAGGCGAGGCCCTGAAGGACATGGAAGATACCGAGGATATACAGGAAGTAATGAAAGTGTGTGTGGAGCGTTGTTACGGGATGAGCAGTTTCATCACCAACTTCGCCAATGTGGTAAAGATACCGGAACCCAGTCTGGAACAAGTGCGTCTGAATGATAGAGTGACCGCTTGCAGGATGTTTATGGAGACGGTGTGTCGTGACCGCCGGATTACCCTGCACAACGAACTTTGTCCCGAGAATCCTACGGTGCGGATAGATACCGTCCTGTTTGAGCAGGTACTGGTGAACATCATCAAGAATGCAGCGGAAAGTATCGGTGAGTGTGGCGATATCTACATCCGTACCACCGCCTCGCCCGTCACGCTGGAGATAGCCGATTCCGGGAAAGGAATCAGCCGCGAGGTGGAAGCCAAGCTTTTCAGCCCCTTCTTTTCCACCAAGCCGAACGGACAGGGTATCGGCCTGATTTTCATCCGCGAGGTGTTGACCAAGCACGGATGTACATTCTCTCTCCGTACTTATCCCGACGGTCTGACCCGCTTCCGTATTTCATTTCCGGCCGTAACGTCCCGATGACTCCCCGAAATGGCGCTTGTGGAAAAAATCTGACAAGGTTCCGGTCGGTATGCTTGTGTAGCACGGCTTTATTCCCTAATTTTGCAGGCTGAAAATTAATGAGATTATGTGGTTACTTTTGGCTTTCTGCTCGGCGGCGTTGCTGGGCTTCTATGACGTATTCAAGAAAAAATCGTTGGCAGGCAATGCCGTACTTCCCGTATTGGGGCTGAACACCCTCTTTTCCAGTCTGATATTCTTACCGTTCATCCTCATTTCCCATTTCCGTCCGGAATGGTTGCAACAGACCATTTTCTTCGTGCCCGATGCCGGGTGGGAGGTACACCGGTATATCCTTCTGAAATCGGTGATTGTCCTTTCTTCGTGGACCTTCGGGTATTTCGGTATGAAACATCTGCCGCTCACCATTGTGGGACCTATCAATGCTACCCGTCCGGTCATGACTCTGGTGGGTGCTCTGCTGATATTCGGCGAGCGCCTGAACCTGTATCAGTGGATAGGTGTATTGCTGGCCATCGTTTCTTTCTTCCTGTTGAGTCGTTCGGGTAAAAAAGAAGGTATTGACTTCCAGCACAACCGGTGGATTTGGTTTGTGGTACTGGCCGCCCTGTTGGGAGCCGTCAGCGGTCTGTATGACAAGTACCTGATGGGACGGTTCGACAAGATGGTGGTGCAATCCTGGTATAACGTGTATCAGCTTTTCCTTATGGGCAGTGTGCTGATGTTCCTCTGGTGGCCCAAGCGGAAAACCACGACTCCCTTCCATTGGGACTGGTGCATCATCCTGATTTCCGTGTTCCTTTCGGCGGCCGATTTCGTGTACTTCTATTCCCTGAGTCTGGACGGTTCCATGATTTCCATCGTATCGATGGTACGTCGCAGTAGTGTGTTGGTTTCCTTCTTCTTCGGTGCCATGATTTTCCACGAGAAGAATCTTAAGAGCAAGGTTATCGACCTGTTGCTGGTCTTGCTGGGTATGATTTTCCTCTACATCGGAAGTACGCATTAAAAAATGGCCTTTAAATAATTGATATAACAGGTGTTCCAAATTCCGGAGATAAAAAAATGTCCGTTTGTTCGAGCGAAAACAAACGGACATTTTGATTAAAACGTTTATTGGAAATGATTAAAGAAAGAAAGGGGTTTAACCCATACTTTGCCAAGAAAGCAGAACGATTGTATTATTTCCACAATGGTTCTTGTTCCCAATTACGAGGAAAACCTAATGAATATGGGGTTACAGATGGGTGATTTACAAAAAGTCGTTTGAAATTGGCAACGAAAGTGTTATTGGTCGTAATGGAGTTAAGCCAATACGTCACATAGCAGAGTTGTGGATAAAGAGTTTGTTCACGAAACGAGAAATCCACTATCCATTTATCAGGCATACGCTTAGGCATCATAGGCTTGATAGGAAAAACCCGGTTTGACAGTCTTGAATGATGAGCACAACAATTACGAAGCACAGCAAGACATTCCAGCCAGCTTCTTAAAAATTTGTGATGATTCAATCCAAACTCTCTCGCTACCGCGTGCTTGGCTGAGGCATCCGAAAAATTGGAATAGAGTTTTGAAAGTGTACCCATTGAAATAACCTCCAATGTCTTCCATACAGGAGGCAGATCGGGTTCACTATATTTACGAAAATGCTCGGTTATAAAATCATCGTGTGAGCGGGAAACCTCCTTACGAACAACAGCTAAATTTGCTGTAAAACGTGTTTTATTGGTAGCATAGCTTTCGTCCATAAACCAAAATGCCCCAAATTTGAGAGCAAAATGTTTGATTATTTTAGTACGGACAGAAACCTCAATCGTTTGGATAGCGGTAAACAGTAAGGCCCGAAGCTCTTTATCAAAAGAATAGAGGTCTATAACATCGGCAAAGTTACTGCCTTCTCTGAATTGATGAGAAAAACGGTCGGTTTCAAAGTGTCGCCAATAACCTGCAAGACGAAAATAACTGATGGTGTCAAGAACGTCAATAGCTTGTTCAACATCATCAATAAGCAAACCTCTTTCTTTGAGTATGTCAATTTGCTGTTCTGTGGTTATGGCTTGATGCGTGTATCTAACTCCCATAAAAAAATGTCCCGCTGGGTACGCTAATCTTACGGGAAGCGGGCGGGATTTGTTAATGCAAAGATAATCTATTATTGGGAATATACCAAGAGAAGAATAGAAAATAGCCGAACTTTTTCATTTTACATTCTTCTTTTTCACATGTTTTCATTGCTTTGGGATTTGGACAAACCATTTTCAGACATTGAACATAAAGGAGCGTTATGCAACGCTTGTAAGTGTGTGAAGATATTAGAGTTCGTGTACTAAAACCTCATGATTTTTTCGAACACTATCACCAGACATCCCATCTGAAATAATTGTAAGGATTGTAATGTAAGGGGGACTGATAGACGTAATACCATTCCAAATTCCGGAGTCAAAAAATGTCCGTTTGTTTTGATTCGAACAAACGGACATTTTGATTAAAACAAACGTTCCTTTGGGTTGACACGAACGTTCCTTTTGATGGAAACGAACGGACGATTTATTGACCGGAGAAACGGCTAGTGTTGTTGCAGGTATTGTTTCATGCCGGTGGTGTAATAGATTTCCGTATTCCCTTTGTCGGTAGTATAAATGAAATACGCGTCCAGTTCCGGATGAGCGTTGCAGATTTGTTTGGCCGAATCCAGTCCCAGTACCATGAACGAAGTGGCGTAGGCATCGGCGGTGGCACAATCCGGCGCTACCACGGT
>URWP01000238.1 GCA_900551645.1 uncultured Bacteroides sp. | reverse complement strand
CGATAAGCTGACTAACGATGGTACTTATTCAAACCTTTCTAAGAGAGAAATTCTGCAGATTTCTCGTCAGCGTGCTAAATTGGAAAAGAACTTGGGTTCTATCGCTGATTTGACTCGCCTGCCGTCTGCATTGTTCGTAATCGACGTATTGAAAGAAAACATCGCTGTACGCGAAGCTAACCGTCTGGGTATTCCTGTATTCGCTATCGTTGATACAAACTCAGATCCTTCAAACGTAGATTTCGTAATCCCGGCTAACGATGACGCTACTAAGTCTATCGAAGTTATTTTGGATGCTTGCTGTGGTGCAATGGCTGAAGGTCTGGAAGAAAGAAAAGCTGAAAAAGTAGATATGGAAGCTGCCGGCGAAAACGCTCCGAAGGCTGCCAAGAAGAAAACTACTAAGGCTCGCATGGACAAAGCTGAAGAAGATGCCATCAACGCATCAAAGGCTGCAGCTTTCATGGGTAAAGACGAAGAAGCTTAATATACTTTAAGGTGAGAGTTGAGAGTTGAAAGTTGAGAGTTACTATAATAGGCAATTCTCAACTCTCCGTTCTCAGCTCTCATTTGTTTTATATAATAGATTTATTTTTAACTCAATAAAAAAGAAATTACTATGGCTGTAAGTATGGCTGATATCACCAAGCTTCGTAAAATGACTGGAGCTGGTATGATGGACTGTAAAAACGCTTTGACAGAATCAGAAGGCGATTTCGACAAGGCAATGGAAATTATCCGTAAGAAAGGACAGGCTGTTGCTGCAAAACGTTCTGACCGCGAAACTTCTGAAGGATGTGTGTTGGCTAAGTCTACAGGTGACTATGCTGCAATGATTGCTTTGAAGTGTGAAACTGATTTCGTTGCAAAGAATGCTGATTTTGTTGCTTTGACTCAGGCTATTCTGGATGCTGCTATTGCTAACAAGTGTCAGACTTTGGACGAAGTGAAAGCTTTGCCGATGGGTAATGGTACTGTTCAGGACGCTATTGTAGAACGTAGTGGTATCACTGGTGAAAAAACAGAACTGGACGGTTACAGCTTTGTTTCAGGTGCTTGCACTGCAGTGTATAACCATATGGGAAAGAATCAGCTTTGTACAATGGTTGCTTTCAATAAGGCATGTAATGAACAGATTGCTCACGAAATCTGTATGCAGATTGCTGCTATGAACCCAATCGCTATCGATGAAGCTGGGGTTCCTGAAGCTGTTAAGCAGGAAGAAATCAATGTAGCTATCGAAAAGACTAAAGCTGAGCAGGTACAGAAAGCTGTTGATGCTGCTTTGAAGAAAGCAGGTATCAATCCGGCTCACGTAGATAGCGAAGAGCATATGGAAAGCAATATGGCTAAGGGATGGATTACTGCTGAAGATGTTGCTAAAGCTAAAGAAATCAAGGAAAAAGTAGCTGCAGAGAAAGCTGCTAATCTGCCTCAGGCTATGATTGAGAATATTGCTAAGGGTCGTTTGGGTAAATTCCTGAAGGAAGTTTGTCTGTTGAACCAGGAAAGTATCATGGATCCGAAGAAGACAGTTGCCGATACTTTGAAAGCTGCTGATGCTGAATTGGCAATCGTTGATTTCAAACGCTTTACTTTGCGCGCTGAATAATACGTTTAAAAACGGATTATAATATTTTATGGCGTGGATTATCGATTATAGAAAGATCGATGGTCCACGCCTTTTTGTAGTGGGTATGACGCTTTGATGTTTGGTTTGACTACTTTGTTTGTGTATATCCTTCCGCTTTTAGCAGTTCGATGATACGCTGTTTGAATTCTCCTTGAATCAGGATTTCTCCGTCTTTGACGGAACCGCCTACACCGCATTTTGTTTTCAGTAGCTTACCCAGTTCTTTCATGTCGTCTTCCCGACCAATGAACCCGGTAATGACAGTGACAGTCTTGCCTCCTCTTCCTTTCTTTTCGATGGAGACACGTAGTTTTTGTTGTTTTTTCTCCAGGGTTTCTTTTTCATCTTCCTCTTCGGTAATGTACTTGAAATCGGGGTTTGTAGAATACACTACATTCAGGCGGTCTTTCCAATCGTTATTTTTCATGTGAATTAATTTTAATGTAGTTCAAAGATACGTACATTTTACGGCAACCTTGTAATCAGTTAGAAATAATTGGTTAATTTTGCATGAATTTGAACAGAATGGCAGCAAATGGCAGGTAAAAATATAGATAAAATTCCTGAACCTACTTTACGTAGGCTTCCTTGGTATCTTTCGAACGTGAAATTGATGCGTGAAAGAGGAGAGACTTATGTATCTTCTACGCAGATTTCAAAGCAGATTAATATCGATGCTTCTCAGATAGCGAAGGATTTATCGTATGTAGCCATTACCGGACGTACACGTGTGGGGTACAATATTGATTTGTTAATTCAGGTTCTGGAGGACTTTCTTGGTTTTACCTGTATTCATCGGGCTTATTTGTTCGGGGTTGGAAGCTTGGGAGGTGCTCTACTTCGTGATACAGGTCTGAGACAGTTCGGCTTGGAGATTGTCGGAGCGTTTGATATCAATCCCGAATTAGTAGGTACGGAAATCAACGGCATTCCTATTTTTCATACTGATGAAGCGGAACAGCGTGTGAAAGAAAACGGTGTAAATATCGGAGTGCTGACTGTACCGATTAATATCGCTCAAGAAGTGACAGACCGGATGGTTGAAGCCGGAATGAAGGCCATCTGGAACTTTACACCGTTTCGGATTAGGGTGCCTGAAAATATTGTGGTGCAGAATACTTCATTGTATGCTCATCTGGCTGTCATGTTCAATCGATTGAATGAAATGATAAAGTAATCTCTTATGAAAATTATAGCGATAGGCATGAATTATCAGTTGCATTGTTATGAACTGCATGCCGGTGAGGCTTTGCCTCAGGAACCTGTTATTTTTATGAAACCAGATTCGGCTTTACTCAAGGACGGAAAACCTTTCTTTATTCCGGATTTTTCTGAACAGGTAGATTATGAAACCGAACTGGTGGTACGTATTAACCGTTTGGGGAAGAATATTGCCGAGCGATTTGCCCACCGTTATTATGACGCGGTGACGGTCGGTATTGATTTTACCGCGAGAGATTTGCAACGTAAGTACCGTGCCGAAGGCAAGCCTTGGGAATTATGCAAGGGATTCGATAATTCAGCGGCTATTGGTGATTGGATTCCAGTAGATCGGTTTAAAGATGTTCAGCAGTTGAATTTTCGTCTGGATATAGATGGGAAAACCGTACAGCGTGGATATGCTGGCGATATGCTTTTTAAAATAGACCAGATTATCGCATATGTAAGTCAGTTCTGTACCCTAAAGATAGGTGATCTGTTGTTTACCGGTACACCGGTAGGAGTTGGCCCGGTACAGGTGAATAATCATTTGGAAGGATATCTGGAAAATGAAAAGGTTTTAGATTTCTATATACGATGAAGATAAGAGTAGGTTTTGGATACGATGTGCACCAGTTGGTTCCTGGTCGGGAATTGTGGCTGGGAGGAATTAAGTTCGAACATGAGCTGGGGTTGTTGGGACATTCGGATGCTGATGTTCTGATTCATGCCATTTGTGATGCTTTGTTGGGAGCTGCTAATATGCGTGATATCGGTTATCATTTTCCTGATACCTCAAATGAATTCAAGAACGTAGATAGTAAGATTCTGCTGGCGAAGACCGTTGAACTGATAGGAACTAAAGGCTATTCAGTCGGAAATATTGATGCAACAGTATGTGCAGAACGACCGAAACTGAAAGCCCGCATTCCGGAGATGCAACAGGTGCTAGCCGATGTTATGCATGTTGACGCAGATGAAGTGTCTATCAAAGCTACTACTACAGAAAAACTTGGTTTTACTGGTCGTGAAGAAGGTATTGCTGCCTATGCTACTGTATTGATAGAAAAAGAATGAGTTTTGATATAGTAAATATGTCCTTTTTTATAGGGGAAAATTTATTTGCTATATTTTTTTGAAAAAAAACAGGCAAACGCTTGTGACTTTCAAAATAAACACATACCTTTGCACCCGCAAACAAGAACAAGATAAGGGCGTTTAGCTCAGCTGGTTCAGAGCATCTGCCTTACAAGCAGAGGGTCGGCGGTTCGAATCCGTCAACGCCCACA
>URWP01000237.1 GCA_900551645.1 uncultured Bacteroides sp. | reverse complement strand
ACAGAAGGTAATTGTAGCGACACTGGGTACTAAACTGTATGACGGTGACGAGTGTTTTACCATCAAGAAATCCAAACTGCGTGGCGTTGAATCGAACGGTATGATCTGTGCCGAAGATGAAATCGGTGTAGGTACCAGCCACGAAGGTATTATCGTACTGCCGCAGGATGTGGTTCCGGGTACGCTGGCCAAGGATTATTACAATATCAAGAGTGACTATGTGCTGGAAGTGGATATCACTCCAAACCGTGCCGATGCTTGCTCACACTACGGTGTAGCCCGTGACTTGTATGCCTGGTTGATTCAGAACGGTTATCAGGCTACTCTGAAACGTCCGTCTGTTGATGCGTTTCAGGTAGACAATCACGATATGAACATCGACATCGAGGTGGAAAATACCGAAGCATGTCCGCGATATGCCGGAGTTGCCATTAAGGGGGTGACCGTGAAGGAAAGTCCGGCATGGTTGCAGGACAAGCTCCGCCTGATCGGTCTTCGTCCTATCAACAACATTGTCGATATCACCAACTACATTGTTCATGCTTACGGTCAGCCGATGCACTGTTTCGATGCAGATAAGATTAAAGGTGGTAAGATTGTCGTAAAGACCGTTGCCGAAGGTACCAAGTTCGTGACTCTTGATGAAGTGGAACGTTCGTTGTCAGACCGTGACCTGATGATTTGCAACGCTGAAGAGCCGATGTGTATCGCCGGTGTATTCGGTGGACTGGATTCAGGTACTACCGAAACAACAAAGGATGTATTTCTGGAAAGTGCTTATTTCCATCCTACCTGGGTGCGTAAAACTGCCCGTCGTCATGGATTGAGTACAGACTCTTCTTTCCGTTTCGAGCGTGGTATAGACCCGAACATCACCATTTATGCGCTGAAGGCAGCTGCCTTACTGGTGAAGGAACTGGCCGGAGGTGAAATCGCTTCTGAAATCAAGGATAACTACCCGAATCCGATTGCCGATTTCCCGGTAGAACTTTCTTACGCATACGTGAATGGTCTGATTGGTAAGGATATTCCGGCCGAAACCGTCAAGAGTATCGTAACCAGTCTGGAGATGAAGATTGTGAACGAAACAGCTGAAGGCCTTTCATTGCTGGTCCCTCCTTCCCGTGTGGATGTACAGCGTCCGTGCGACGTAGTAGAAGATATCCTGCGTATCTATGGTTACAACAATGTGGAAATCCCGACTTCTGTCAAGTCCAGCCTGAGTGTGAAGGGTGATGTAGACAAATCGGTGAAACTCCAGAACCTGGTATCAGAACAGCTGGTAGGTTGCGGGTTCAATGAAATCCTGAACAACTCGTTGACCGCCGCTGCCTATTACGACGGACTGGAAAGCTATAAGCCGGAGAATCTGGTGCGTATCATGAACCCGTTGAGCAACGACCTGAATGTGATGCGTGCTACCTTGCTGTTCGGTGGTCTGGAAAGTATCCAGCACAATGCCAACCGTAAGAATGCCGACCTGAAGTTCTTCGAATTCGGTAACTGTTATCATTTCCATGCCGAGAAGAAGAACCCGGAAAAGGTGTTGGGCGCTTATTCCGAAGAACTGCACATGGGCTTGTGGATGACCGGTAAGCGTGTCAGCAACTCTTGGGCTCATCCGGATGAAAACATGTCTGTATACGAGCTGAAAGCACATGTGTTGAACATTTTCCGTCGTCTGGGCGTAAACTTCGGCGCTTTGGTATTCGGCAATCTGACCGATGATATCTTTGCCGCTGCCATTACGGTACATACCCGTGGCGGTAAACTGCTGGCTACACTGGGTGTACTGCATAAAAAGCTTCAGAAGAAGTTCGATATCGACAACGAGGTATATTATGCTGACCTGAACTGGAAGGAACTGATGAAGGCTGTCAAGGGTAATGCCGTAACTTTCAAGGAAATTTCCAAGTTCCCGGCTGTAAAACGTGACCTGGCTTTGCTGATTGACAAGAAGGTTCAGTTCGTGGAAATCGAAAAGATTGCTTACGAAACCGACAAGAAACTGCTGAAGAGCGTTGAACTGTTCGACGTATACGAAGGCAAGAACCTGGAAGCAGGCAAGAAGAGTTACGCAGTAAGCTTCATGTTGCAGGACGAAAACGCGACACTGAACGACAAGCAGATTGATAAGTTCATGCAGAAGCTGATTGCCAACCTGCAGAACAAGCTGGGTGCTGTATTGCGTTGATGAGAAAAAAGATTCATTTTAAAACAACATATTAAAACTATAAATCCAATGGGAAGAGCGTTTGAATATAGAAAAGCTACAAAGTTGAAAAGATGGGGTCACATGGCTAAGACCTTCACTCGTCTGGGTAAACAGATTGCAATTGCTGTAAAGGCAGGTGGTCCGGAACCGGAAAACAACCCGACTTTGCGTTCCGTTATCGCTACCTGTAAGCGTGAAAACATGCCGAAGGACAATATCGAACGTGCCATCAAGAACGCAATGGGTAAGGACCAGAGCGATTACAAAGGAATGACTTACGAAGGATACGGCCCTCACGGAATCGCTGTATTCGTAGATACACTGACAGACAACACTACTCGTACTGTAGCCGATGTACGTTCCGTATTCAACAAGTTCGGCGGTAACTTGGGTACTACCGGTTCTCTGGCTTTCTTGTTCGACCACAAGTGTGTGTTTACATTCAAGAAAAAAGAAGGTGTCGATATGGAAGAACTGATTCTGGATTTGATTGACTACAACGTAGAGGATGAATTCGACGAAGATCCGGAAGAAGGTACCATTACTATCTATGGTGACCCGAAGAGTTATGCGGCTATTCAGAAACATCTGGAAGAATGCGGCTTCGAAGATGTCGGTGGTGATTTCACTTACATCCCGAATGACCTGAAGGATGTTACTCCGGAACAACGCGAAACCATCGACAAAATGGTAGAACGTCTGGAAGAGTTCGATGATGTACAGACCGTGTATACGAACATGAAGCCGGAAGAAGAGGCTGAATAATTCTTCTTTATAAAACATAAGGAACAACGGAGTGTCTGAAAGCGGATGCTCCGTTCTTTTTATAGATAGATGACTAGCGTATGAAATACAGTTACAGAACATCGGGAACCTGTAGTTCCCAAATTGACCTGGAGGTAGAAGACGGCATTCTGAAGGAAGTACATTTTATCGGTGGTTGCAACGGAAATCTGAAGGGTATTTCTGCCTTGGTGAAAGGGATGAAGGTAGAAGATGTGATAGCCCGTCTGGAAGGAATCCGTTGTGGATACAAGCCGACATCTTGCCCTGACCAGCTTTGTCAGGCATTGCGTGCCATACGGAGATAAATCATCCCGTAAACAGGATAGACGTTGAAGAAGTCCGGTAAGTTTGCCGGACTTTTTTGTTGATAATAACTGGAAGCCTTTGAATTTTAGACTTGTAGTTGTCAGTTATTCTCTGTACTTTTGTCTATCGACTTCTTCTCCGGAAGACTGTATGCTGAATAGAGATAACCTTTAAACCATACACACCATGAAACATTGTATGAAAACAACACTGGCAGCTATTGCGATGGCTGTCGGACTGGGGACGGGAATCCCACAGGCAATGGCACAGGATATATTGCAAGACCCTGTGTCCTATGTAAATCCGTATATGGGGAATATCAGTCACCTGCTGGTGCCTACTTTCCCGACTATCCATCTGCCCAACAGCTTGCTTAGGGCTTATCCCGAGCGGGCAGATTTCACGGGTGACCGGCTGAACGGTCTTCCCCTGATTGTAACCAATCACCGTGAGCGTTCGGCGTTCAACTTGACTCCTTACCAGGGAGATGAGTCCGGTTTGCAACCGGTATTGCCACTCAGCTATGATCAGGAACAGATTACTCCTTATCTGTATCAGGTATATCTGGATGAACTGGAAGCCGAGGTAGAGTTTGCTCCTTCACACCAGAGTGCCATTTATCGTATTACGTTCGAGAAAGATGGCCCTTCGTATCTGGTCTTCAACAGCCGGAAAGGACTGCTGAAGGTTACCGGTAATGTCATACAGGGGTATCAGTTTGTTGATGGAAAGACGAAGGTCTATATCTATGCGGTACTGGAAGGACAACCACAGGGAGCCGGTATCTGGAAGGACGGAAAGCTTGATAGGAGCATTCAGACCATAGAAGGAACCGATGCAGCGGTAGTCTGGGGA
>URWP01000236.1 GCA_900551645.1 uncultured Bacteroides sp. | reverse complement strand
CATTCAGTCTATGAGTGAAACCGAGGTAATCGGCCCGATACAAATGGGATTGAATAAACCGATTCATTTCACAGACATCGAAAGCTCCGTACGCGACATTGTAAACATTACCGCCATCGCTTGTATCGATGCCATCGTAGCCAAGAAAATCAGCCATCAATAACTTATATATTATTATGGTATAACACAAATCCAGCAGAGATTCGGAATCAGGGCAATACAACCCATTCTGAATCTCTGCTCTTTTTATATCCAGCCTATGAAAAAACCACTTACACGTTCCCAATGCGTTATCCTCACCCTATTATGGGCCAGTATCTGTGCCTTGGTATTCACTACCGCCGCACGTATAGACGGACCGCTGATAGTATCTATCCTGATTTCCGGTACCTTGGTGTTCATTCCGGTAATACGTTCTGTCAAATCCTGGAAAAACCGATAAACTTTTTCCAACATTTTAGCGTTTTAGATAAAAAAAAGATATACTTTACTCATTTTTTCTGTTTTTTTGTTGGAAGTATAAGATATAATACATACATTTGCCAACGTAAAAGAAATGAAAAACATTAATCAATAAAAGAGATATAAAAATGAATGCAGCTAAAGTACTGGAAGATCTGAAAAGAAGATTTCCGAATGAACCTGAATATCATCAGGCAGTAGAAGAAGTGTTGGGTACAATCGAAGAAGAATACAACAAACACCCCGAATTCGACAAAGTAAACCTGATTGAACGTCTTTGCATCCCCGAACGCGTATACCAGTTCCGCGTAACATGGGTAGACGATAAAGGCAACGTACAGACCAACATGGGTTACCGTGTTCAACATAACAACGCTATCGGCCCGTACAAAGGCGGTATCCGTTTCCACAGTTCTGTAAATCTGGGAATCCTGAAATTCCTGGCTTTCGAACAGACTTTTAAGAATGCATTGACTACTCTTCCGATGGGTGGCGGAAAAGGTGGTTCTGATTTCTCTCCACGTGGCAAATCAAACGCTGAGGTAATGCGTTTCTGCCAGGCCTTCATGTTGGAATTGTGGCGTCACATCGGTCCTGAAACAGACGTACCTGCCGGTGATATAGGTGTAGGTGGCCGTGAAGTAGGTTTCATGTTTGGTATGTACAAGAAACTGACTCGTGAATTCTCTGGTGTACTGACAGGTAAAGGACGTGAATTCGGTGGTTCACTGATTCGTCCGGAAGCTACCGGTTACGGTAACATCTACTTCTTGCAGGAAATGCTGAAGACACGCAACATCGACATCACCGGAAAGACTTGTCTGGTATCCGGTTCTGGTAATGTTGCCCAATATACCGTAGAAAAACTGATTCAATTGGGTGCCAAGGTAGTAACAATGTCCGACTCTGACGGTTACATCTATGACCCGGACGGTATCGACCGCGAAAAACTGGATTACATCATGGAGTTGAAGAACCTGTACCGTGGACGTATCCGCGAATATGCTGAAAAATACGGTTGCAAGTATGTAGCAGGCGCACGTCCTTGGAATGAAAAGGCCGACATCGCTCTGCCGTCAGCTACTCAAAATGAAATCAACGGCGATGATGCCAAGACTTTGATTGCCAATGGTGTATTCGCTGTATCCGAAGGTGCAAACATGCCTTCTACACCGGAAGCTATCCGCGTATTCCAGGAAGCTAAGATTCTGTATGCTCCGGGTAAGGCTGCCAATGCAGGTGGTGTATCTGTTTCTGGTCTGGAAATGACTCAGAACTCCATCAAACTGAGCTGGAGTCAGGAAGAAGTAGATGAAAAGCTGAAGAGCATCATGAAGAATATCCACGAATCTTGTGTTAAATACGGTACAGAACCTGACGGTTACATCAACTACGTGAAGGGTGCCAACGTAGCCGGATTCATGAAAGTTGCCAATGCCATGATGGCTCAGGGTATCATCTGATAAAACTAGACCTTATTAAATTATAGATACGTTTGTCTGACGAACGTAAGCCTGATTCAGTTGTGAAAACCGAATCAGGCTTTTTTAATGTCGTCATGAAACCGGAACTACCTTCAAAAAAACAAACGGATGTTTTCATCAAAACATGCTCGTCTTTCTATCAAGATAAACGGACGTTTTGATTGAAACGAACGGACATTTTCATCAAAAACGTCTGGACGTACCACACAGAAAAGGCGTGCTTTTCTGAAAGAATTACACGCCTTTTCATATCATAATCCCTAACTGAAAACTTTCCTATACTTCATCCGGCCACGGACAAGGCTTTCCGGTAGCCTTGAAACTCGGCCGCTGCCCACCAACCTTTCGCAGATATTCACCCAATTCCTTGGACAATCTCTTTACTATATCCGGATACTGGTCGGCTACGTTACTCTTTTCGCCGATATCCTGTGGTATATTAAACAATTCTTTCTTACCGGTTTCATAATAATAGACCAGCTTCCAGTCATCTTTCCGGATGGCACAATTCAGGTTGATACCCGGTCCGTCATCTCCCCAAATGTTCGGGAAATTCCATACCAGCGCACGTCCTTTCGAAGTATCACCGGTCTGTTTCAGCATCGGCATGAAACTGATTCCATCAATCGGAGCCACTGTATGATAATCTTTCACTCCGGCCATTTCCAGAATTGTCGGATAGAAATCTTCGATTATCAGATACTTGTCACAACGTGTATCCGGTTGCACTTTTCCCGGCCATTTTACAATCATCGGCTCACGGATACCTCCTTCATACATAGACCCTTTTCCGCTCTTAAGCGGTGCATTTTGGGTATGAGGTTCTCCATCCCGCCATCCGGGTTCAGCCGCCAGACCACCGTTGTCACTCATGAAAATCACGATAGTATTGTCCGCCTCACCGTTCTTTTCGAGCCAGTCCATCAAATCGCCCAGACTCTTGTCCATTCCCTCTATCAGAGACGCGTAAGCCGCTTCTTTGTCAGTCAACCCCTTACGGACATATTTCGGGAAGAAACGCATGTCCTTGTCTATCGGAATATGAATGGCATAGTGTGCCATATAAAGATAAAACGGCTGGTTGTATTTCTTGGCCTTATCGAGTGCCTTGATGGCTTCCTGAGTCAAAGCTTCGGTTACGAAGGTACCGGTTCCCCAATAGTCCTCCAGACCCGGAATCGACATCAGTGAGTAAGGTTTACCATCCTTGGCATGCCCGTAATTCACTTCACTCAGGTAAGAAGCCAAACCTCCGGCAGCATGTCCGGCTATGTTAACTTCAAACCCCCAGTGTATAGGGTTCTCTCCCGGAGTATCGATAGCACCAAAATGAGCTTTACCGCAATGGATGGTATGATAACCGCTCTGACGCAACAATTCTACAAAGGATGTCCCTACATAAGTATTGTTTGTACCCGGTACTTGCGAAACTCCATTATAGTTCCAGTCCGGCAATTGCAGGGTTTCGCTGCTCCGATCGGTCGTCTTGTTTTTTTCCAGTGTCCAGTTGGTAACCCGATGACGTACGTTGTTCGCTCCGGTAATCAGACTACACCGGGTAGCCGAGCTCAACGGACAGGCATACGCCTGAGTAAACATCATCCCTTGTTTGGCCAGACGCTCCATATTAGGAGTCTCATAAACACTGTTATAATAGGTTTTTTCGGTCCAGAATGGCAAGGAGGTATCCTGCCATCCCATATCATCTACCATGAAAAGAATAATATTCGGACGCTTATCCGTACTTTCAGGTGCCTGTTGAGCAGACAAAGGACTCACCGTTCCGGCAAGTGCAGCCAATGTCAAAGAATATAATACAGGTTTGTTCATATCTTTACAATTTAATGATTTTCAATAAATACTGAAATTACAGATTTCCGGTTGGCCAACCGATTCCGTAACCTTCAGACGGAAAGCCGAAGCTTTCACAGGACCTATCTTCTCAATCCGTTTATGTCCGACCGATTCGCCTTTGGCTACCTGAATCCATCGTCCGTCCACCTTCGCCTCGATTTCATAATGCCGGATGCGTTCTCCCTTTGTAATATCCTCCTGCAATATGCAATACGTGACTTCCGGATTATTCTTTACCGACAAAGTAAGTTGTCTTGCCGTTCCGGATGTCTGTGCCAACGGATTCCCCCAACGACGGTCAATCTCCTGTCCCCACTCTTCCAGCCGTTTGCAATCGCCTGCCGGAAGCAGTCCCGAGGGGTCC
>URWP01000235.1 GCA_900551645.1 uncultured Bacteroides sp. | reverse complement strand
AATGACCTTTATGCAATATGTCAATTTCATTAATCATCGTCCGATTGGGCAGATAAAATATTCTCTAATCTAATTCAACCAACAGGTTGATAAACCCTTGGTCCACCTGATTCAGCCCTTCTTTCTGTACGGCAGGTTTGTCTGCAAAGAAATTCTGTACCCTCCGATGGTTCTCCAACAGGTTATGTAAACGTACTTTCAACAAATTGGCCGAGAATGGCTTGGAAATATAGGAATCGGCTCCACATTCATACCCCTTGATTTTCTGTTCCTCCAAAGTATAAGCAGTAAGCATCAGTACAGGAATGTGCGAGGTCTGCAATTCCGATTTCAGAATCCGGCAGCACTCCAAGCCATCCATTACCGGCATCATTACATCACAGACTATAACATCAGGAACATGTTTGGTAGCCTGCTGTACCCCTTCCTGTCCGTTTGCCGCTTCCAGTATATTATACTTTCCGGATAAAAGCGTTCGAATGTACTGACGAACATCCGCATTGTCTTCGATAATAAGTACGGTTTCTTTCTCTTTATCCGGTATGGGAGTAACTTCTTCATGCACAATATGAACTTCTGACCGGTCGGCTGCCAGAACTGCCCCTTCCTTCAGGTTATTCAGCAGATTGGCACGTTTCTCCTGAGGATTCAATACCCCTTCTTGTTCCGACGGCAAATCAATAATAAAGGTTGTACCTTTGTGCTCCTTACTGTCCACTCGTATTTTTCCGTGATGCATCTCCACAAAGGCCTTTACCAAAGCCAACCCGATACCGGAACCGGAATCATGCACATCCACCTGATAAAAGCTTTCAAAGATATGGGTCAACTGCTCTTCCGGCATACCGATTCCCGTATCGGCAACCTCCAGACGAACCCAAGATTTCTCTTCTTTCTGGAAAGCAGACAAGCGCACAGCTATTTCTCCATTATCTGCTGTGAACTTAAAAGCATTCGACAACAGGTTATAGGTGATACGTTCCATCATCTCCGGATCGGCTACCACATCATACAGTTTTCCATTCGCCTCTTCCTGTACATCTACTGTAAAATGTATATGCTTACGATATGAAAGCGTACGAAAGGCTTCTGTCCAGTCTTTCAAACCTTGGGCCAGATTAAATGAACTAAGATGCAGTTCCAGTTTTCCATTTTCGAATTTCCGGAAGTCCAAGGTCTGATTAATCAGTCTCAACAATACCGTCACATTCTTTTCTATCAAGTCCAACAGATAACGGTCATTCTTGCTCAATGAAGCCGACTGCTTCAATTGTTCCACCGGATCGGCAATCAACGTCAGCGGAGTGCGGAAATCATGAGAAACACTGGTAAAGAAAGCCAGCTTGGCATGAGTCACCTCCTCCAGTTTTCGGGAAAGTTCAATCAACTGGTCACGCTGTTCCTCCAACTGTGTTTTCCGGGCTGAAAGTTCAGCATTCATTCGTTTTTTAGTCCAGAAAGCCCGGACAACAAAGACAAGCAGCACACACACCAATATCAGAATCACAACACAGGTCAGCAGGAACATCCGCTGAGAAGAATAGCGCAGTAGAAAATCATCCAGCTGCTTATCCAACAGTTCTATTTTTCCATCCAACGTTTCGATATGCTGAGTTTGCATCAGCATGATACGGGCATTTTCCCGATTAACCAACGCAGTAGACAACAGATTAACCCGTTTATATGGCTTGTGCTGAAGAATCTGCATAGCTACCTGCATAACACAGTCACCACCTGTAGGATAAATGAACGTTGCATCAAAAAGTCCGTCGGAAACCAGCTCTACCCCATGTCCCTTTCCTGGTAAGGCATCTACACCGACAAATAACATATCCTTACTGCGGTTTCTTCTGACAGCCACATTACGTGCTCCAACTCCCATCCGGTCGTTTTGGGCAAAAACAAGGTTAATCTCCGGATAACAAGTCAATACGGAATCAAAGACCTGTTCGGCATCCTGAAGTCTCCATCCGGCATCTACTGTAGCCAACAAATTAACATGTCCTGATTCGGTCAAGGCTTCTTTCAGTCCCCGATGACGCTCCATAGCCGGGCTGGAATCGCTCAACCCTGTCAGTTCCACCACATTTCCTTGACCTCCCAGTCGGTTGACAATGTATTGTCCTATCTGGTACCCCATTTCATAATTGTCTGCTCCTACATAAGCAGTATAAGACTCCGAATCAATTTTCCGGTCTACCAATACCACCGGTATTCCTTTCTGATATATCTTTTCAATGACCGGAGTAATGGCAGACACCTCATTCGGAGCTACAACCAGCAAATCCACTCCATCATTGACCAACGTTTCAATATCTTTAATCTGTTGTTGACTGTCATCGTGAGCCGATTTGAATTCTAACGACACCCCCGGATAGAACAAGGCTTCCCGTTCTATTTCCCTATTCAATTGAGTCCGCCACGCATCATCACTACATTGAGAGACTCCGATACGCCAAACAGACTGCTCTGATTCACAAGCGGAAAACGACAGGCACAGAAACAAACCCAGAAAAAACAGAATAAAAATTTTATGCTTCATAGGAAAGGTTTAAAGTAACACAAAAGTAATCGATAAGCTTTAATCTAGCAAGCAAGCTCTATTTTTTATTTGTATTTTGACAGGGAGACAAAAAAGAATACTGACAATTACACAGATTTGCGTCGGAGAAGAATATTGATTTTCAATATCCTTTTTAAAATAAGTTCTGATATTTTCAAAGATATCCGAAAGAAAGAGGGTCGGAATTGTATCCTGACAATCCAGACCCTCACCAACAATCTTCTCTCTCTAACTTAAAAACACTTTATTTCATACGTTCCTTCAGATAATCCGGAATGACCGGCATAGCACCATTTTGTGTACAGACGAATGCCGATACTTCTACAGCCAAACGATGTGCCTCTGTAATAGGCATACCTTTCAGCAAGGCAGCAACGAAAGTCGCAGTAAACGAATCACCGGCACCCACCGTATCGGCAACCTCCACCTTCGGAGTCTCTACAAATGATACATTTCCCGGAGTAAACACATAACTGCCGTTCACACCACAAGTCAGAATCAACATCTTCAGATTATACTTGGCCAACAGAATCCAGCACTTGTCTTGTAAGTCAATTCCCGGATAACCAAACATACGGCTTACCGTGACCAATTCTTCATCGTTAATTTTCAAGACATTACATCTTTTAAACGAATTACACAGAATCTCCTTGGTATAGAATCCCTGACGAAGATTTATATCAAAGACCTTCAAAGTATTTCCTTCCGGCATCGCATCCAGGAATTTATTGATTGTTTCACGAGATACGACACTCCGTTGCGCCAACGATCCGAAACAAACAGCAGAAGTCTGCTTAGCCAATCCTTCCAACGCTGAAGTATAAGGGATATTGTCCCAAGCTACACCTTCTTTAATATCATAACATGGAATGCCTTCTGCATCCAGTTCTACCTGCACGGTACCTGTCGGATAAGGTACCCGTTCAATCATGCTGTAAAGCTTCTTCTCATAAAAATTCTCCAGAATTTCTGTACCCAGCTTATCCTCTCCTACTGCACTGACTGTCCGTCCGTCAAGACCAAATTGAGACACATGATACGCAAAATTAGCCGGAGCTCCACCGATTTTCTTTCCTTCCGGAAGCACATCCCACAGTGCTTCACCAATTCCTACTACGATTGTATTATTCATATTATTAATGTTTGATTTTTAAGGTATAAAAAAGTAAATAAACAACTCCTACAGTCATTACGCCAACAGCGCCGTCCTGCCCCATGGCATCGCTGGCAAATCCCATCAGTAACGGAAATACCGTACCGCCGAAAAGTCCCATAATCATCAGGCCGGAAATCTCGTTCTTCTTCTCAGGCAATGAAAGCAATGCCTGTGAGAACACGATGGAAAAGACATTCGAGTTGCCGAAACCGATCAAAGCGATGGCTGTATAGATGACATATTGGGCATCGGAAACAAACAGCAGCACCATCGCAACCAGCATGCTGATGACACTGATAATGAAGAAAAGCTTCGAAGAGACCTTCTGCAGGATAATGGCTCCTGAAAAACAGCCGATAGTACGGAAGATGAAGTACATGCTGGTAGCGAATGAAGCCTCATCCAACGTCATACCCAGACGCTCCATCAGAATCTTGGGAGCAGTGGTGT
>URWP01000234.1 GCA_900551645.1 uncultured Bacteroides sp. | reverse complement strand
ATATATTTTAGGGACATTTACTGAATATCCCTACAAAGGTTACAACCGGCTGTTTTACACACTAAAATCAAGCCATTTCCATCAGTTACTATAGCTAACCGCATCAAAGAGGCATTCAATCCCAAAATCAACTATACACTTATAGGTCTTTACCTACTATCTTTCGCACTCTGCTAAGGACAGACGTTCATGCCCTCCTTTAATAGCTTATCTTGAAAGCTAATACTGTTATATCTGAAACAATATATGCTTTGCATCTTATTGCACTAATCAGTCTATCATAGCTCAATATTCCAAAGGCATTTTCTGCCATTATCTTTAGAGATATCTATCCTAGGGACAGGAAACAACTACAAAAACATATAAATTCATCTTTATTGTGATAAAGCCATAACAATAATTACTCGCATAACATTTTATAGATTCCAACACATTCGTTGTTTCTGTTTACTACCTTACAAATTTTGTCCAAATTCAGGGAACTGAGAATAAGTTCTAACAGATACTCTTTGTCTACTGTATTTCCACAATGTTGTCTTCGGTCATCCGGATAAAGTTTTCGCTCCATCATACCAGTCTGATTCTTTCGTATCCAATGTATGAATTATCCATGGTAATTACATGTCCTTATTCAGAACAACAACTTTAAAAAGAATTACTTGTTGCAGCAGACGTAAATCTAATTTCCAAAGAATTACCCAAGGTAACTGTCCGATAAAACAACGACTTTTACCCATAGTTAGATTTTAGTTTGACGACAGAAATCTAACGAAAACGAGCTGACCTCGTAAATGAAGCCAGCCCTATTTTATACCTACAGTTTTTCTTAAAATTTTATCGGACACCAATAACAAAAAAGGGACTGCCTGATAGGCAATCCCTTTCTGTTGCTTATACATGTACTATTACTGACGTTGAGTAGCAGAATAGTTAATTTTCAAAGCATAAGCCTGACGAAGAGCCTGTTTTACTTCTGTTACAATACCCATCTTGGTTTTAGCATCAACCTTCAAGGAAACAGTCATAAACGGCTTATCTTCTTCTTTCATGTTTTCACGTTCCTGGTAAATGTAATCCTGAACTTCTGAAGATTCAGCGAACTTATCGTTCAACTGGATACGGTCTGTAGAACCCATCTTCTTCTGGAATTCTGGCATCGGTTTACCAATATAAATGAAAGATACCAAAGATTTCTTTTCAAGCTTTTCCAATTCAGTAGCCTGCGGAACTTTGAACTGAACCTTTAATGTAACTTCACGCATGGTTGTTACAATCATGAAGAAGAACAACATGGTAAAGATAAGGTCAGGCAAAGAAGAGGTATTCAACTCCGGCATGCCACGCTTACCAGTCTTATTAAATTTTCCCATGATTATTTTCCTCCATATTTTTTAGGTTCTGCTTCAGAAATCTTCTGTGGATAGTAGTCACGGATAGCTTTCTGTTCGTCTTCTGAACATTCTGCATAACTCTTTCCGAACTGTGACTGAGCCAACTCATTACGCAATTCGTTGTATGCAGCAACCAGTTCATTCTGAACCTGCAGATAAGCGTCGTAACTAGTACCAACGTCGTTCTGTACAGAAATTACATGTTTTTCTGTAATCATTACGTCACCGAAATACGGCAGATGCTTCGGATGTTTTTCCGGCATATTCTCGTCATTATTCGGATTGGCAATGAATTCTTTTGCCCTTTCTCTCAGCTGCTTGATGTCGAACCATTCTCCACCTACCATCAACTGGTCATCCTTGTTGATTCGAACCTGGAGAACATTTCTTTCCTTAACGATAATATCACTCTTTTCCTGATTGTTTTCCGGTGGAGGAGGCAACTGTCTTGCCAAACCACGGTCAGTATCCATTGATGTTGTAATAAGGAAGAAAATAAGCAACATGAAGGCAATATCGGCCGTAGAACTTGAGTTAATACCCGGAACCGCTCTTTTCTTTTTTGCCATTTTACTTACTCCGTTTTAAATATTAAACTTCAATGAATGATATTATTTCTTAAATATACCTGACAAGTTAATCAAAGTACCGATAGCTGCAATACCGAACAAAATGTATGTAGAGTAAATCAGCATATCAGAAACTTTCAACATTGTTACATCGTTATAAGCTGTACCGTCACCCAAAACGACTGTTTCAGAAGAACCGATGTTATAAGTAACGATCAACAAGACAATCAAAAGGATTAAGCCTAACAGGGATTTGATAGCAGCCTTCGGATTATCCTTAAAGCTTCCACCAAACTGTGCAATCGCACCAAGAAGTGTAATAACAACGGTTACACCGAACATTGCATACATCAAATAAATCAATGCTTCTGTGTTCTGTGGTTCGTTGTATTCACCAACCGGATTATTGTATCCTACGAAGTAGAACATGCCCAGCACAACCAGAATCAGTGCAACACAGACATAGAATACGTAGTAAGATACTTTGTATGATAATTTAGCCATTGTTCTTATTCAATAATTATTTTTTGTACTTCAAGTTGTATTTCATGATCATATCAAGCAATGTGATAGAGCAGTCTTCCATCTGGCTTGTAATAGCTTCGATCTTAGACAGGATGTAGTTATAGAATACCTGAAGAATCAATGCTACAACCAAACCGAAGATAGTAGTAATCAACGCAACTTTCATACCACCGGCAACAACTGTCGGAGAAATATCACCAGCCTGCTGGATCTTATCGAACGCCATAACCATACCGATTACAGTGCCCAAGAATCCCAAAGACGGAGCCATCGCGATAAACAATGTAATCCAAGAGCATCCTTTTTCAAGGTAACCAGCCTGAACGCCACCATAAGATACTACAGAACGTTCAACTACGTCCAAACCTTCGTCAACTCTCATCAAACCCTGATAGCAGATAGAAGCAACAGGACCACGAGTGTTACGGCAGATTGTCTTAGCACCTTCGATATCACCTTTTTCCAAAGCGCCTTCCAATTTAGCCATCAATTTCTTAACGTCTACTTCAGCCAAGCTCAAGTAAATGATACGTTCGATACAGAAAGCCAAACCCAAAACCAATGCGATAGCTACCAATGACATGAAGCTAGCATCACCTTCGATAAATTTGGTTTTCAACTCTTTGTGTAAACCACCTTCTTCTACAACAACCGGTGCTGCTTCTGCTTCGTCAGCTGCTGCAACCTGTTCTGTCTGTGCCGGAGCGGCTGTAGCTGTAGAATCCTGAGCCATAGCTGTCTGAGTCATTCCAAACGAGAGGACTCCCATCACTGCAAGAATTGCAAATAACTTTTTCATTGTGTGTCTAATTTTTAAGATTAATTAATTAATAGTTATAAATTGATTTAGTTGTTTTTCTATTAAAATCATCTTGCGGAGAGAACGGGATTCGAACCCGTGATACGCTTTTGGCGTATACACGCTTTCCAGGCGTGCCTCTTCAACCACTCGAGCACCTCTCCTTTTTAATCAGCCGGAGCCTCATTTCAGCCATTTTTGTACCCCGCGCTGATTTCAGTCACAAATGTATTCTTTTTTTTCGTCTTACATAACATCAAGCCTGCAAAAGTTTACTTTTGAACTCGAAATTAATAAACTTTAAAAACTTTTCTCCGCATTTGTGAAGACTTTTAAGGCATTTTCCGTGGTCTGGGAGGCGATTTCCGACAAAGGTACTCCATAGATTACCGAAAGACATTCTGCCACCTTCACTAGGTTTGCACTTTCATTCCGTTTGCCACGATAAGGTACAGGAGCCAAATAAGGTGAGTCGGTTTCGAGCACGACGCGCTTCAAAGGCACATTTTTCAATACTTCAGGAAGGGTACTTTTTTTGAAAGTAACTACTCCGTTTATACCTAACATAAAAGATTCATACTCCAACAGCCTTTCGGCATCTTCACTAGTCCCCGTGAAGCTGTGGAAGATTCCCCGCAAGGCTGTATGCTTGTAACCCGACAAAACCTCCAGCAGTTCCGGATAAGCTTCCCGGCAATGTATAATAAGAGGCAGATCGTATTCCAGTGCCCACTTCACCTGTTCTTCAAAGACAATCATCTGCTCCTCACGGAAGGTCTTGTCCCAATACAAGTCAATACCCACCTCACCGATTCCATAAAAGCGATGAGAAGAAGAAGTCA
Source organism: uncultured Bacteroides sp. (assembly GCA_900551645.1). Taxonomy (GTDB): domain Bacteria; phylum Bacteroidota; class Bacteroidia; order Bacteroidales; family Bacteroidaceae; genus Phocaeicola. Next base: position 73 of record URWP01000234.1, on the reverse strand, counting down.
GATACCCTTTCACTTTTTCCAGACGTTCCTTCCAACCGGCATCTACCGATGTGGGATGAAAACCAATCATCGG
>URWP01000233.1 GCA_900551645.1 uncultured Bacteroides sp. | reverse complement strand
AGACCGACAAGGAAGGAGTATCATCGACATACAGCGGCGCATCATAAAGTTCCTTTATCTTATAGTCGAGCTGCCCCCACTCGTAGGGAGCCAACTGACCGCTCTTGATTTTCTCACCTGGAATTTCGCAGACATTCACAATCAAACGGTTCACCAACTGCACATTGCTCATTTCCAGCGAGAACAGTGCCACTGGAACCTTGTTCGTAACGGCCATATTCTTCGCCATGGAAAGCACGAAAGCCGTCTTACCCATCGCCGGACGGGCAGCAATGATAATCAGGTCGGAGTTCTGCCAGCCCGAAGTCATCTTGTCCAGCTGATGGAAGCCGCTGGAAAGACCGCTCAGACCGTCGGTACGGGCCGCTGCTTTCTGAAGCATCTCGTATGCTTCCTGGATGACCGGATTAATCTGCGTATAATCCTTTTTCATGTTCTGCTGAGAAATCTCGAAGAGCTTACCTTCAGCTTCCTGCATCAGGTCATCCACATCCTGCGTCTCGTCGAACGCTTTAGTCTGTATGTTGCTGGTAAACGAAATCAACTCACGGGCCAGAAACTTCTGGGCAATGATACGGGCATGATATTCGATGTGTGCCGATGAGGCTACCTTACCGCTCAACTGGGTAATGTAGAAAGGACCGCCCACTTCTTCCAGATCTCCACGCGAACGGAGCTGTTCCGTCACCGTCAGGATATCAATCGGTTTCTGCTGGATAGCCAAGTCGGTTATGGCAGCATAAATCAGCTGGTTCCGGTGTTCGTAAAACGATTCCGGCCGGAGAATCTCGCTCACCAGTGAATATGCGTCCTTCTCTATCATTAATGCACCCAGCACCGCTTCCTCCAGTTCCGGAGCCTGCGGTTGCAAGTGCCCGTATTCGTCCACAGGTTTGGTTTTGGTCGCCTTAGGTACCCGTGTGGTTCTTTTCGTTTCTGCCATGTATCTATTTTCTTTTTAAACGGGGCAAAGATAAATATTTTGACGAAGCGAATAGACAAAACCCAAAGGAAAAATATTATCGGATTACGTTTCGTAAATTTGTTCTTACGAGTTTGTCTGCCACTCCGCAATCGTACCCGTCTCGGATGAGAACACCGCTCCCACTTTATAGACTTTCCGCTTGTCGGACGCATATTCAAGGGCATAACCTTTCTCTTCAATCTGACGGAGCGCCTCCTCCGCGTTTCCGTCAAGTTTGAACTCGAAGATGTATACATAATCAGGAGTCTCCACGATGCAGTCCACACGGCCGTGGCTCTGGACCTTCTCCGTATATACCGCATACACACTGACCAGACGCATAATCAGGTAAAACGTGTAGTGGAAATAGCGTTCACGCTCACGCTCGTTCTCCTTGCGGCGCATCGTGTAAGGGATGCTGGCCAGGAAAGAGGTAAGACCAGTACGGAAATCGTCAAGGCGGCCTTCCTCCAGCTGGAAAGAGGCATCCTTCGTCCAGGAATTCACGTTCTCACCGCCCTTGAAATACTTGGCGGCAACCAGCGAAAGGAAACCGTCCTTCACTTCATTATTCGGATAATCAAGCAAAAACAGGTTACGGCGCAAGTCAAAATCCTTTATCGTCAGATAACCGCTCTGATAAATCATCGGCAAAGGCTGTTCCACATCGGCCTTGTAGTCAATAAACTCTTCAGCCGAATAATACTTGCCTGTTATCTCGTCCATGTTCTCGTCCGTGTGGGAAAGTAGACGAATCAGATAAGTCGGCGTACCGCTCTTGAACCAGTAGTCACTGATTCGTTGCGCATCAAAAGCATTCAGAAGGCTGAACGGGTTATACACATCGGTCATGAAATCGCTAAAATGATAGCCGTCATACTGGGCCTTGAGCATCGAACGCATCTCATCGTAAGAACACCGATATACCTTCGCCATCGCCTCCATCGGCTCACGGAAGGTAGCGTCCAGCTCCTCCTGGGAGATGCCGCAGAGTGTCTCATACTTGCCGTGCATACTGATATCCTTAGGTTGGTTGAAACCGCTGAATACACTCACCTGGGAGAATTTGGTCACACCCGTCAGGAACACGAACTGAAGGTGCTCGTCGGCATTCTTGAACACCGAATAGAAACCTTTGAGGATATTCCGGTGCTCCTCTTCCAGATTCTTGTCCACATCCAGCACATCCAAAATCGGCTTGTCATATTCGTCAATCAACACAACCGCACGGAGGCCGCTCTGTTCATGGGCTGCCTGAAGCACTTTGATGAAGCGGTTCCCGATATCCATTCCGATTTCCCCTGAATCCAATGAATATATTTTTTCCCAATCGGAAACATAACTTCGTATGCGATTCTCCAATATCCCCTGTCTGGTAAAATCAGAACCGTTAAAGTCCATGTGGAATACAGGATAAACCTTCCAGTCCTTCTCCAAAGCCTCTATCTTCAACCCCCTGAAAAGCTCCTTTCTGCCTAAGAAATAATTCTTCAACGTAGACACAAGAAGGCTCTTGCCGAAACGGCGCGGACGGCTCAGGAAATAGATTTTCCCTTCCGTTGCAAGACTATAGACCATGTCGGTCTTATCGACATAGACGTAACCGTCTTCTATCAACTGATCAAAACTCTGGATTCCTATAGGATATTTCATAGAAAGAATTCATTATCTGTTATCTCATCACCAAAGATACGAAATGCCGGCAGCATAGGCAAATGAAAATGTATTTTTCTCCAGGAACCGAACCGGAATCACCCCATCAGAACAGCTGACGGAAATCCTTTCAGAACGCCCGGCGACTTAACCCCGGCTATCCATACCCGGTCTGTCCGATTTATCGAGACCATCATTCTTTCCCCAAGAAGTCCTCCGTTTATTCCTCTTTGCCTCGGATATAATCCTGGAGTGCCTCCACGTATTCCTCGAAAGCCTCCTGCCCTAATGGAGTGATACGCAAGGTGGTCCGCTGGTTCCGCCCGGCATTTATCCGGCTCATGGTAATGTATCCTGCCGTCAGAAGCTTATCCAACTGCACGGACAGGTTGCCGGCAGTCGATGCCGTCTTTTCCTTCAGATAAACGAAATCGGCTTCCGCTACAGACATGAGGATAGACATCACGGCCAGCCTCAGCTGGGAATGCAACAACGGATTCAGCGGACGGAACATAAAACCTAACCCTCCATTACCTTACCGGAGTCACAGGATTTTTGATACGATGTTTCACCTGCCATTGCATGGCACAACCGCCCAACACCAAAGCAACCAGGCAAAACAGAATAAAGGAAAGGATTCCATAGCCTATCGAACCGTCCATGGAACTCACATAAAGGTAAGCCATCGAACTGCCTCCTATCAGGCAGGAAGACGCGTAACGCAACTTCAGCAGTACCTCCAGTATGATAACCAGTCCGACAAACAGGGACGCAAGGTATATCAGAAACACCACGTTGTAATTTCCCTCATACGAAAAGAGATAGACCCCCGACAGCAGAGCCGGGAAAAGCCATGTATACATCCAGGCCGCATGGAACATCTCATCGAGGAAGGTCATGACCCGCCTCTCCCGATAGCGGAACGCTATCAGCCACGCCGATACCGGCATCAGAAACGTGAACCACATCACCTGAAAATCGGACAGATATCTCCTCAACACCAGCATACCGATACAGATCAGTACCGAGGCCACTCCCGTCATCCACAGGATATCACTGTTTTTGTTACTCAAACGGGCACGGTTCTCGGCAATCATCCGGGCAATCAGCTCCAGACTTTCGTTCTCATTCAGCTTCTTTTCTTCCATAAGTACATCCGCTAAAAGTTTACACCATAAACCAAAAGAGGAAACAAAAAGGAACTTCTTATCTACCCCGAAATTCCAACGTCAAACACACTTATCACCGCTAACCATCTCACTTCACATACAGAATCTTCTTCTCTTTTTCCCGATGCATGCCCGCCATGCTCCTTCAAAAGAAAATCCAGTTTCTGCCTGAAAAAGAGACTGTTACCTTTCAAATCCCCTCTGAATACAAAGATAAGAAAAAAAAGTTTATATTGCAAACTAAAAACACAAAAATCCAATCGTTTAACATGACAATTCCGAATCCGGAAAAGACAAAATATCATTACACTATGACAAATGACAATTAATCAAAATCGATTTTCATCTTAATGACCTAAAAAACTATAATTTATAATTATATTATACAATAGTTCGTTAAAAATTAGCCCAGCCTAAGCGGCTCTGGCAGGAAATAAAATGAGTTCTTTGAAAAGTTTGTCAATTAATTGCG
>URWP01000232.1 GCA_900551645.1 uncultured Bacteroides sp. | reverse complement strand
GGCTGCTTTCGTGTAGATACCACCGCCGACACGGGCGAACAAAGCTTGTGTAGAGGCACCCATACCGAAAGTCAGCATGGTAGTGGTGATGACACAGAGTTTATGGGTGGGTGTCAATGTATCCGCTGGAATGACGGCGTTCAGCAGCAGGTACCAGAAAGAGATATCGAGCAATCCCAGTCCTACTACTACCAGTCCCATGACCGCTCCACTACGGAAAGCGATACGCAGACCGCCGTTCAGTGAGCTGCGTGCGGCATTGGCTGTACGGGCAGAAGCATAGGTAGCAGTCTTCATCCCCAAAAATCCTGAAAGTCCGGAAAAGAATCCACCGGTCAGAAAGGCTACCGGTACCCAATGGTTTTGCACATCGAAACCGTAGGCCATGATGGAGAACAGGATAACCAGACCGAGAAAGACCATCCCGACAATTTTGTATTGTTGTTTCAGATAAGACATGGCGCCTTTGCGTACGGCGGCGGCAATTTTTATCATTTGAGGAGTTCCTTCGCTCTCTTTCATCATTTGCTTATGAAAGTAATAAGCAAAGCAGAGGGCTAACACGGAAGCGACTGGTAAAAATGCAAGGCAAAGCCGAGAGCCAGGATAGAGGCAATGGGTACAACCCAGAATAACAATTGGTCCATAGCATGTATAAAATTAAGGTTTGGTTTTAGAAATAGTTCCGGTTAACGGAATTTCTGAGGTAATTTCTGATTGGTTCTTAGTGTGTTAAATGAAGCTTTCCCGCTAAGTTTTTATTTACGTCCGGCAGCGAAAAACTTCCATACCAGCGCGCTACAGGCAGCCCCTAAGAACGGAGCGACGATGAACAGCCACAGTTGTGAAAGGGCTTGTCCGCCTTCTACCAATGCCGGGCCAATGCTGCGTGCCGGATTGACGGAAGTACCCGTAATGGGAATACAGACAATGTGAATCAATACCAGTGTCAGGCCGATGGCGAGTCCTGCCAGGTTTCCGGCACCGCCTTTTTCATCGGTAGCACCTAAGACGACTAAAACAAAAATGAAGGTGAAGACAGTCTCGGCAATGAAAGCCTGGCCTGTTTCTCCCATATCAAAAGTGTTCGAACCAGTTGTAGTAGGTCCGTCGAATCCGCCAGTCGAAACCAATAGGGCGAGGATAAAAGAACCCAGTAAAGCACCGATTACCTGAAAGAGCATGTACATTGAGGCGTCTTTGTTACTCATCCGTCCCGACATCCATACCCCAAGGGTGATAGCCGGGTTGATGTGGCATCCCGAAATGTTTCCTATGGTATAGGCCATGGCCACAACGGATAGTCCGAAAGCCAAGGCAACTCCCAGGGTTCCTACTCCGGCCCCCACCGTTCCGGACATGCTTCCGGCAAATACGGCGCTACCGCATCCCATCAAGACAAGCACCATAGTGCCTATCATTTCTGCCAAATACTTTCTCATACGCTTCGATATTTAGAGTTAGACAATTCAGCTGTAGGAAAAGATGTCTCTAAAATACGAAAAATCTTCAAAAAACGGGTGGTGGAAAGGCGTTTTAACATTTACTATACCGGATGCAAAATCTTTTTAGATTGAAGAATGGATCGAGAACATTCTACCGGGATAGAAGTTGTTTGAATTTTATTTTTGAGTGATTTGAATGTGAATTTCATACTTTTTGAAATCACGAAGACGTATCGGTCAAAACAAACGTTTGTTTTGAATAAGATGTCCGTTCGTTTTTCGTATAGGAGATCTGGGGTTGATTCTGTTTTAAAATAGAGTCTATTATCGGACGAAAAATCGTATCTTTGCAGCCGCTAAATTATAGAGAAAAGAAGAAACATGTGTAGAAAGATTGTGTTGTTGTTTGGCTTGCTGGCCTGTATGTTGCTGCTTCCGGCTCAGGAGAGTTACAAATTCAGGGTACAACTGATTGATAAGGTCCCTACTGTTTATTCATTGGATTGTCCGGAAGAATTTCTGTCTGAAAAGGCTTTACAACGGCGTGAAAGACAAGGGCTTGGAGTCGATTCTACCGATTTGCCGGTGTGCAAGGAATACATCAATCAACTGATACAGTTAGGAGGAAAGTACGTGACATCCAGCAAATGGAACAATACCGTGGTGATGGAAGTACCTGATGAAGGAATGGCACAGAAATTTCTTGATCAGCCTTTTGTCCGTTCCATCAAACGGGTATGGGTGTCTCCTGACACGGTTTTTCCACGCAGGGAGAATCGGAAAAAAGAAGTGAAGAACGAATGGAAAAAGGTGGACGATTATTATGGAGTCAGTGAACAGCAGGTGAAAATCCACCACGGTGACAGTCTGCATCAGGCAGGATTTCGTGGGCAGGGAATGGAGATAGCTGTCATTGACGCGGGATTCTATAATGCAGATGTCATCAAATATTTCAAGTCTATAAAGGTGAGAGGTATTCGGGATTTTGTGAATCCTGAATCGGATATTTACGGTGAGCACGAACATGGACTGAAAGTACTTTCCTGTATGGCGGCCAATGCGCCTCATGTAATGGTTGGTACGGCTCCAGAGGCAGCCTATTGGTTGTTACGGAGCGAAGATAACGATACGGAACAGCTTGTTGAAGAGGATTATTGGGCGGCAGCTGTAGAGTTTGCCGACAGTGTAGGAGTAGATGTGATAAATACCTCGTTGGGGTATTATGAATTTGATGATCCGCTTTGTAATTATACATATCGGAATTTGGATGGAAAGACTTCCCTGATGTCTGCTTCGGCTTCGCATGCGGCAGATAAAGGTATGTTAGTGGTTTGCAGTGCCGGAAATTCGGGAATTGACCGTTGGAAAAAGATTACTCCGCCAGCTGATGCTTTCAATGTGCTGACGGTGGGGGCAGTAGATCAGTTCGGACTGAATGCGGATTTCTCTTCGGTAGGAAATACGGCCGATGGGCGGGTGAAGCCGGATATTATGGCTGTAGGAGTCCGTTCTTGTGTTTCTGGTGAAGATGGGAATGTTTCGTATGCCAATGGAACTTCATTTGCTTCACCTACGTTTTGTGGGCTGGTAACTTGTTTGTGGCAGGCATGTCCATGGCTGAATGTGAAACAACTGATTGATATAGTGCGACGTTCGGGCGATCGGGCTGATTATCCGGATAATGTTTACGGATATGGTATTCCTGATGTCTGGAAAGCCTATAAACTGGCATTAGACCTCAAACCTATAGCAGATGGAAACCAATAACCGTTCGCTGTCGCTGGTAGAACTGAATGCACTGGTACGCCGGAGTATCCGTGCCTGTTTGCCTGACGAATATTGGGTACAGGCCGAACTGAGCGATGTGCGCAGCAATTACTCGGGACATTGTTATTTGGAGTTCGTACAGAAGGATGTTAAAAGCAATGCATTGGTGGCTAAGGCACGAGGAATTATCTGGAGTAACGTGTATCAGTTGCTGAAACCTTATTTTGAACGTGAAACAGGACAGGCTTTCGTTTCAGGTATTAAAGTATTGGTTAAGGTAACAGTCGATTTTCATGAACTCTATGGTTATTCATTGACGGTAGTCGATATAGACCCTTCCTATACCTTGGGTGATATGGCGCGCCGGCGGAAAGAGATTCTCCGTCGTCTGGAAGCTGACGGCATTCTGACGATGAACAAGGAGTTGGAGTTTCCGGAACTGTTACAGCGTATTGCTGTAATTTCTTCGGCTACGGCTGCCGGGTATGATGATTTCTGTAACCAACTTGCTCACAATGCTTTCGGATTTGTTTTTTATCCGAAACTTTTTCCGGCGGTAATGCAGGGAGACCAGGTAGAAACATCTATCATTTCGGCTCTTGACAAGATTTATGCTTCCGATATGCAGTGGGATGCGGTGGTTATCATTCGTGGGGGAGGAGCTACGTCCGATCTATCAGGGTTCGATACTTATGATTTGGCGGCTCATTGTGCTCAGTTTCCTATTCCGATAATTACCGGTATCGGGCATGAACGGGATGATACAGTACTCGATTTGATTTCGCATACCCGGGTGAAGACTCCTACGGCAGCAGCCGAGTTTCTGATAAACCATCAACGTCAGACTGCGGAGCATCTGGAAGCGTTGGCGGCATTCTTTTCAGAAACCGTTCCTGATCGTATACGTCGGGAAAAAGAGCGGCTGGAACGGTATGTGTCGCGTATTCCTTCGCAGGTACAGATGAGGCTACAGCGTGAGGCATTCCGTCAGGAACGTTTCACTAAACGGATGGAAATGGCTTGGCAGACTCGTCTGCTACGTGAACAGTATCGGTTACAGG
>URWP01000231.1 GCA_900551645.1 uncultured Bacteroides sp. | reverse complement strand
TCTGAAAATTATGTCTGTATATGTTTTGAATCGTTGCTCTTTGTGTAAGTAGCTGTTTATAAGCGCTTTGTTTTGCGTATGCTGTATATATGGATTTATACAGATGTAATCAAGAATCTTCTATCTTTGCCATAGAATTGACAACTGTATGACAAACAAACCTCTGAAGCGAAGATGAAGAACTCGAAAAAGACATCCAAGGAACAGCAAGAAACTCGGTCCGGCGTGAAAGACAAGCTCAATATACAGGCTTTGAAAGATGAAATGAAACAGTTGCGGGAACGTGAACACAAATTGGCGGAAAGATTAGTGGCAGAACATGGGTTAGTCAATGAACTTCGGAAAAATCCTCATTTTATTGATGAGGCAGACCGGGAGAGTCTTGCCTCTTTGGTAGATGATGTGTATAATGACTTCACTTCCCGGCTGAAAGTCCGTTTCCCTATGCTGACAGAGGTTGATATCCAGTATTGTGTCCTGATTAAACTTCGTTTCACGGTATCGCAGATAGCGGTACTTTCGGCTATATCTCCCACATCGGTCTATCAGCAGAAGTCACGGATGAAGAAGCGTTTCTTATCCATGGATTCCCGTCTGTTTGCAGAAGGGGAGACCTTGGATGTATGGTTATATGAGTATTGATAGGAATCAGACATGCTCTTAAAGTCTTTTCTTATTCAATATAAAAGTAGAAGTTCAGCATCTAATCTATAAACCACGTCGGCGTTTATGAAAACCACGTCGGCGTTTATATAAATCCCGACGTGGTTTATATAAACTGCGTCGGGGTTTATAGAATATTCCCAGCCAAGATATCATTTGTTTCTTCAGGTTTTCTTGTTCTTTTCTTTTTCGGGCTAGATTTGATGAATTGATGGAGAAGTGAATCTTATCAATATACTACGACGGATAGAAAAACAGACTGGTGTAATGCCGAAATGTGGAACTGTAGAGATGATTCTCTTGGGCGATGTTGTGCAAGTGTCAGATTTCTAATATTATATATCTCTTTTGTGGGCTTTTGCTGTAGATATGCTTTTTGTTCTTGTTCTGATAATTCATTTTACCTTTGTGGATGAAGAACTACTCTATCTGGTAGTGGCGATGCTCCGTAGAGTAAGAATTATTGCAACAGCATAATCAAATCGTATAAACATTTATGGAAACACTTAGGAAAACACTACTGCTACTATGCACTTTGGCATTCTCTCTGGGAGTATCGGCACAAACCGTTAGCGGCAAGCTGGTGGATGAACAGAATCAGCCCTTACCCTATGCCAACGTAGTTTTATTGTCTCTTCCGGATTCGGCTTTCGTAGCCGGAACCATCAGGGATGCGGATGGGACTTTTACATTGGAAGCGACAACGCCGAATCAATTGGTCAGAATCTCTTCTATCGGTTATTCTACCGTATACAGACCGGTGAATCCTGCCGATTTGGGTGTTATACAATTGAAGTCGGATGCACAACTTCTGGGAGAGGTAGTCGTGAATGCGGATTTGCCGGTTACCCGTATCAAGGGCAATGCGATGGTAACCACGGTGAAAGGAAGTGTATTGGAGAAATCAGGCACAACGGAACAGCTTCTGGACAAGATTCCCAATGTTTCCTCGAAAGACGGTGAGATTAATGTGTTCGGAAGGGGAGTGCCGGATGTCTACATCAATGGACGCAAGGTAGTCGATAAGACCGAACTTGACCGCTTGTCGGCCGAGAACGTGAAGTCGGTGGAAGTAATCAATAATCCCGGAGCAAGGTATGGGGCCGAAGTCACTTCCGTTATCCGTATCGTAATGAACCGGGCTGAAGGAGAAGGTTTCGGGTTTGACAATCGTACTTTGCTGGAATATAACCGCGACTGGAGTGCTTTGGAGCAGCTTAACTTTAATTATCGTAAAGGAAGCTTTGACCTTTCGGGTACGGTATACGGTTCTCGTTCTTACGGCTGGGCCGCGAAAGATTTTTATCAGGATACGTACCTCCAACAACACTGGTTACAGGAATCAGACGTATTTACCGATGGTACCGACAAGGAGATTGGAGGCCAGCTTGCCTTGAATTATACTTTTGATGAGAACAACGCCATCGGTATCCGTTACGGTTATGACAGGACACCGGAGAACAATATGAACATGATTCTGCATACGCAAGTATCCCGGGACAATAGTCTGATAGAAAATACCATCAGCCCGAATCTTGAAACCGACAAGGAGGATACCCATCAGTTGAATGTCTACTACATCGGTCAGTGGAACCGTTGGAACATTGACCTGAATCTGGACGGCTATTGGAGTGACATCCATAAGGAAAACAGCATGGATGAGGTTACCCGTCTGCCCGACCAATCGGAAGAAAACCGGATGGTCTCTACTTTCAATGATGTAGACAATGCCTTGTATGCTGCCAGACTTATTCTTTCCAGACCGGTAGGAGGCGGCGAACTGGCTTTGGGTGGAGAGTATACTTATACCAATCGGAACAATGTCTTTGTTAATCCGGAAGGAATTATCAACGATGACGATAGCCGCATCCGTGAAAACATGGGCGCTTTTTTTGCAGAATACGGAAGAAGTTTCGGTAAAGTACAGATGCAGGCGGGACTCCGTTACGAGTATACTTCATCCGATTATTACGAAGAAGGCAGGCGGATAGAAGAGCAAAGCAAAACCTACAACGATCTGTTCCCGACGTTTTCCCTGTCTTTCCCTATCCGGCGGGTAAATATCCAATTGGCTTATCGGACAGATATCGTACGTCCATCCTATTGGAATCTACGGAGCAATGTATTGTATGCCAATAAGTATACTTACGAAACCGGTAATCCTTTGTTGAAGCCTACTTTAACCCAGAACGTAACGTTGGGAGCTACTTATCGGTGGATGCAGCTGACTGCCGGTTATAACCGCATCAAGAATCAGGTTATCAATGTAACCAGTCTGTACGATGAAGAGAATCCGACCATCATGCTCATGTCGCTGGCCAATGCTCCGGCTTATGACAAGGTATTTGCCGGACTGACTCTCTCTCCTACAATTGGCCTTTGGCATCCACAATGGAGGTTTCAGGTTACCAGGCAAGGATATAATGCTCAAACGCCGCAAGGACCGTTGAAGCTGCATCGCCCGATGGGAACCTTTGTCTGGAACAATAATTTTCAGTTGCCCTGGGGAATCTTGTTGGATGCCGATTTTTCTTACCGCACGAAAGGAGATATGCAGAACGGCCGTTTTCTGGAACCGTCATGGCGAGCCGATCTTTCCCTGCAAAAGAGTTTTCTGGATGACAATCTGAATATCCGGTTCGATGCGTTGAATGTACTCGACAGCTATAAACGGGACTTTATCATGTATGTCAGTGATATGCAGACGATGCGGATGGATGAAAAATCTACCCATTGTTCTTTTAAGCTCACTGCTCGCTATAAGTTCAATGCTACCAAAAGCAAATACAAAGGTACCGGAGCAGGCGAAAGCCAGAAGAGCCGCATGTGAGATAAGAATTTCTGGAGGACAGCCAGAAGAGCCGCATGTGAGATAAGAATTTCTGGAGGACAGCCACAAGAGAGGTTGTCCTTTAGAAAAGGGGATTATGGATTGCATGCCTCTGCTATCTGTTTGACAATTCCTGGTCCTTTGTAGATGAAAGCGGAATAAATCTGTACCAGGTGGGCGCCGGCTTTCAGCATGGAAGTAGCTTCCAGTGGGGTAATGATACCGCCGGCTCCGATAATCAGCATTTCTTTGGGGGCATGAGTAGACAAGTATCCGACCACCTCTATCGATTTATGGATAACCGGCAGGCCGCTGATTCCACCGGCACCAACCTGTTCAATTTCGGCTTTGGAGGAATGGATGAGCAGGGAACGGTCTTGGGTAGGCCCGGTAGCGATGAATCCGTCGATGTGGTGTTGGTTGGCAAAAGCGATGATTTCATCCAGTTTTGCAATAGGGATATCGGCCGGTAATTTCAGGAAGACAGGCTTGTGGTGTATTTGTTTCTGTGGCAGTAAAGTGATGAGTACGGCACTCAGAATTTCAGCAGGCATACTTCCCCAGTTGATGGTATAATAATCGGCATATTCGCTGAATGTTTGGTATAGGTCGGCTATTTCGGCCTGGGCTTGTTTTACCTCGTTCGGGTGATTGGTATTGATGTTGATACCTAGAATGTATTTACCCTTTTGTTTCCGTTGCAGGTTTTTCAGAAAAATGTCTTTTCCAGGATTGTTGAAACCGGTGCGTGAAACCAGAGCGTTGTCTTCCGGTAACCTGAAAATACGGGGCGAAGGATTTCCGGCCACTTTTT
>URWP01000230.1 GCA_900551645.1 uncultured Bacteroides sp. | reverse complement strand
TCCTGCCAGTTCTTCGGGCGACATCGTGTTGGAAGGTACTTGCCGGAACGCTGTCCTTGAGTCGGGTTCTGCCGGTGATGTCCGTGCCGACAAGTTACGTGCCGCCGATGTGACAGCCAGCAGTTCTTCTGCCGGTGACATAACCTGTTCTGCCAGCGGTACTTTGGACGTACATATTTCCAGTGCCGGTTCGGTAAGCTACGCAGGTACCCCGGCCCGTATAACCGGAGATGTCAAGAAGGCATCACGGATGTAGGATATACAGCGGATATATTATAAAAATAGAGAGACGGTATACTGGTTGCTCAGTGTATCGTCTCTCTGTCTTTTTATGCTTCTTTTCCGAAAGTCTCTTCAATATGGTTCAGGATATTATTCAGGTCTTCTACCGTTTCTGCGCGGAGCATGGCAATACGGGTTTCCTTGAAGTTGGGTATACCTTTGAATAGCGGAGAGGCGGCCAGATGGCGGCGTACGTGCAGAATTCCCCGACGCTCGTCCAGCAGATTTACGCTGTCGGCTATTTCGCGGCGCAGGACATCCATTCTCCATTTGAAGGAAAGGGGTGGAAGCAGTTCGCCGGTCTGAAGATAGTGCTTGACTTCCTTGAATATCCAGGGACGGCCGAAGCTGGCCCGTCCGATCATGATGGCGTCTACTCCATATTTCTCGAAACATTCCTTGGCCCGTTCGGGAGTCGTGACGTCACCGTTTCCGATAATCGGGATACGCATGCGTGGATTCTTTTTTACTTCTCCTATCAGGGTCCAGTCGGCTTCGCCGGTATACATTTGGGCTCGGGTGCGTCCATGGATAGTCAACGCTTCAATACCGCAATCCTGTAGCTGTTCGGCCAAGTCTACGATTATTTTGTGGTCGGCATCCCAACCCAGGCGAGTTTTGACGGTAACCGGTACCTTGACGGAATCGACGATGGCACGTGTCATTTCCAGCATCTTCGGTACATTCTGTAACATACCGGCTCCGGCTCCTTTTCCGGCTACCCGTTTCACAGGACATCCGAAATTGATGTCAATAATGTCGGGGCTGGCTTCTTCGATGATGCGTGCCGCTTCTACCATGGTATCGGTGTCTTTTCCGTATACCTGGATGGCTACGGGACGTTCCGCGTCGCTGATATTCAGCTTCAGCATGGTTTTTCCGACCGAGCGGATTAAGGCATCACTCGAGACAAATTCTGTATAGACCATATCGGCACCGAACTCCTTGCATAACAGGCGAAAGGCTGGGTCGGTTACGTCTTCCATCGGAGCCAGCAATACCGGCTTTTCTCCTAAATCGATGTTTCTTATTTTCATTGCATGACTTTTGAAGGTGCAAAGATACGAAAATTGCCGTATCATTTGGTGGAAAATCACTACCTTTGCAATCCATTAAATTGTAGAAAATGAGTTATTCAATAAAAGACTTTGAAATCATGGCTCCCGTAGGCTCTCGTGAGTCTTTGGCGGCTGCCATTCATGCCGGAGCAGATTCCATCTATTTCGGAATTGAAAGCCTGAACATGCGTGCACGCTCAGCCAGCACGTTTACTATCAATGATTTGAGAGAGATAGCTCGTATCTGTGATGAGAACGGAGTGAAGAGTTATCTTACCATCAATACCATTATTTATGATGAAGATCTGGAACTGATGCGTCAGATTGTTGATGCAGCCAAGGAAGCCGGTATCAGCGCAGTGATTGCCGCCGATGTAGCAGTGATGGCTTACTGCAATCAGGTGGGACAGGAAGTACATCTTTCTACCCAATTGAATATCAGTAACGTGGAAGCCTTGAAATTCTATGCGCAATTTGCCGATGTGGTGGTGCTGGCGCGTGAACTGAATCTGAAGCAGGTTCGGAAAATTTACGAGGCTATCCAGGAGCAGCAGATAAAGGGTCCGATGGGTGAACTGGTACGTATCGAGATGTTCTGCCACGGTGCCTTGTGTATGGCGGTTTCCGGAAAATGTTACCTGAGTCTGAACGAACTGAATGCTTCGGCTAACCGGGGTGCCTGTATGCAGGTATGCCGCCGGGCTTATATCGTGAAGGATAAGGAAAGCGACATCGAACTGGAAGTAGACAATAAGTATATCATGTCGCCGAAAGACTTGAAGACTATTCACTTCATGGACGAAATGATAGAGGCTGGTGTGCGGGTGTTCAAGATAGAAGGGCGTGCCCGTGGACCTGAGTATGTAAAGACTGTTGTGGAATGTTACAAGGAAGCTATCCGTTCGTATCTGGACGGTACCTTTACGGAAGAAAAAGTGGCCGATTGGGATACCCGTTTGAAGACAGTATTCAACCGTGGTTTCTGGAACGGTTATTATTTGGGACAGCGTTTGGGCGAATGGAGCAAGAACTACGGTTCGGAGGCAACCGAACGGAAAGTCTATGCCGGACGCGGTATCAAATATTTCTCTAACATTGGTGTGGCTGAATTTCTGATAGAGGCTGCTGAAATTAAGGTAGGAGATAAGCTGCTCATTACGGGGCCTACTACCGGTGCGATGTATCTTACTTTGGAAGAAGCCCGTGTAGATCTGAAACCGGTGGATGTAGTGAAGAAAGGAGTGCATGTATCGTTTAAGGTTCCTGAACGTATCCGCCCGAGTGATAAACTCTATCGCATTGTCTCAGCTGAAGAATTGAAGAAGAAATAAATGGTAGAATCCGGGGGGCCGGATTCTTTGTATATTGATGCGGAAGCGGGTTGCGGTTCGGGATAGTCAAATCTGAAAAATTTCGTTTTTCGTTTGCCTCTCCGCTTACCTTTTAGTATATTTGTTCGCTGCCTTGGTGCAATCAGTGTGCTTGTATCGGTTGCTAGATGCTGACATGCTCTTGATTGTATCAAGGCATTTTTATTTGTTGTTTGTTATTCTCAATCTGTTATGAAAAAACTACTTCTTTTAGCACTGTTGTTGACGGGTACTTGTGTCAGTGCCCAGCAGACCGAACGCTTTCCATTGGCTCAGTTTGAGGAATGGACCGATACTAAACCCCATGACGATGCCGCTGTATGGGATAAGATGAAGCAGACAGCTTGTTTCAGTTGGGCGACTACGGATGTCCGTTATAAGAAACTGAATGTTCCAGATGTAAAGCAACAGAACAGTATTCGTCTGGAAGGTTGGAGAGGAGAACGTGTGAATGCCCAGGCTTTGTTGTGGACCAAGGAAAATTTGGGAGATGTGAAAATGGAAATGTCTGAACTTAAAAATGGAAAGAAGATAATTCCTGCTTCTGCAGTCCGGACTCATTTTGTAAGATATGTTATGACCGATGAATTGAATAAGGACGGGAAAGGAGGTTGTGGGGCACGTCCGAACAAAGCTGATTGGGATTCATCGATGGTGGCCGATATATTGGATACTGGTTCATTGCTTCCGGTTAAGGCGCATACAGTACAACCGGTATGGGTGAATGTCTGGATTCCTGCTACTGCCGAACCAGGTGTTTATCGGGGAAAACTTTCCGTATCAAGTGAAAAGCTTGGAAAGAAATCGTTAACTGTAGAAGTACGGGTCGGCGAAAGAATATTGCCTGCACCGAAGGATTGGAAGATGTATGTTGATTTATGGCAGAATCCATATGCTGTAGCACGTTATTACCAGGTACCGTTATGGAGTAAGGAACATTTTGATGCCATGCGCCCCATCATGCGTATGTTGGCGGATGCCGGACAACGTACCATTACGACCAGTATCATGCACAAGCCTTGGGCCGGACAGACATACGATCACTATGACAGCATGATTTTCCGGATGAAGAAGCTGGATGGTACTTGGGTGTTCGATTATACGGTGTTCGACAAATGGATAGATTTCATGATGAATGATGTAGGTATCAATGGGCTGATAAGTTGTTATACGATGGTACCTTGGGAATTGAGTTTCGATTATTATGACCAGGCTACTAACCGGGTACAGTTTGTTAAGGCGAAGCCGGGTGAGCAAGCTTATGCAGACTATTGGGGTACTTTTCTGAAAGATTTTGCCCGTCATCTCAAAGAAAAAGGTTGGTTTGAAAAGACTTCCATTTCCATGGATGAACGTCCGTTGAAAGACATGCAGGAAGCTATTAAAGTCATCAAAGATGCTGATCCGGATTTCAAGATTATGCTGGCTGGAAATTATCACGAGGAAATTCAGTCGGATTTGTATTATTTGTGCATTCCCTATGGGCAGACCTTCCCGACCAAGGTAAAGGCAGAACGCGAACAGAAAGGGCAAATCAGTACCTATTATACTTGTTGTACAGAACCTTTCCCGAATATCTTTACTTTTTCTGCTCCAGC
>URWP01000229.1 GCA_900551645.1 uncultured Bacteroides sp. | reverse complement strand
AAGTGTTGTGCTCTACCTGCTGAGCTAGCGAATCAAACCTGTTTTGCAGTCATTTCCTGATTGCGAGTGCAAAGGTATGCCTTTTTTATATATCTACCAAATTTTGGGCTAACTTTTTTTGCCTATTTTCTTCTGTTCTTCCTTATGTTGTTGACAATCAGTATTATATTTTTGAGATAAGAAATCACAATCTTTTCTATGAATGTAGCGTTGGTAGTAGGAAAGTAATAGAGTTGTCAATGGAAGAGCGATAATCATTCCTAGCATTCCCATCAATGACCCCCAAATGGACAGGGATAGTAGGATTATAGCCGGATTTAGTCCGGTTATCTTTCCCATGATTTTAGGAACTAAAAATCCGTCCTGAATCATCTGTACTACCGCAAATACGAGTAGTGCCATACAAAAGATCCACCAGAAACTTTCACCGGTATCGGCTGCTTTCAGTACAGCCAGCAGAATGGTAGGAATAAATCCTACAATCTGCAGGTATGGAACCATGTTCAGCAACCCGATGAATAATCCCAATGGGATAGCCAGTGGAAAATCGATGATCAGAAAACCGATGCAGAACAGAATACCTACACAGAATGCCACCAGTGACTGGCCACGGAAATATTGGTTCATGCTGACTTTCACATCGTTCATGAGACGGACTGTACTTTTGCGGTAACGTACAGGAACCAGTGTGACCCACCCTTCGGCTATCTGTTCATAATCCAACAGGATAAAGAAGATATACAGAATCATGATGAAGAATGTGAAGATGGCTGCTATTACATTGTATGAGGTAGAAATAAGGGTCCATACTTTTGGAGCAAGTCCTTGGATTGCCTTGATGATGTTCTCTGTACTCAGGTTTTTTTCCAGCCAGTCTGTATTGATGTGCTCTTGCAGGAAATCATTGATGGATTGTGGAATGGCCGAATGTCCGTTCCCTTCGGTGAAGTATACTTCAATGAGGTGTTTCAGTCTGCTGCATTCTTCCAGTACAGGAGGAACAAAAACCAGGCAAGCTCCTGTAATGATAATGGCCAATGTGAACATGACAGCCAGGATTGAAAGTACCCGGTTCTTCATGTGTAGTCTGTTCTGGTAGAAGATTACCATCGGATACATCAGGTAAGCTATCAGCCAGGAGATGAAGAATGGCAGCAATACCCCGCTGAGGCGGTCCAGAAGGAAAAGCACAGCGATGATGATGATAACGCTGATGATTCCCCGGATGAGGCTGTCGAATGTAATTTTCTTTTGTGTGAACATGTCTGTATTATTTTTTTTCGTCTTTCAACGCTTTTTGATAACAACAGCGGCAAAGAGGTTCGTATTCCTGTTTCTCTCCTAACAGAACCTGCTGGTTGTCGGCTACAGTCCGGTGTGAAATATAGGCCAGGTTACCACATTTTACGCAGACGGCATGTACTTTGGTCACTTCGTCGGCTATGGCACACAAGGCAGGCATCGGTCCGAAAGGTAACCCCTTGAAATCCATATCCAATCCGGCTATGATAACTCTTATTCCTTTGTTGGCCAATGTGTTACATACTTGTATCAGTCCTTCGTCAAAGAACTGGGCTTCATCGATGCCAACTACATCAATATCAGACGTGAATTGCAGAATATCATGCGATGATGCCACGGGAGTGGAAGGAATGGAGTTCTTGTCGTGTGATACAACTTCCTCTTCGGAATATCGGGTATCTACAGTCGGTTTGAATATTTCGACATGCTGTCTGGCAAAAGTCGCACGTTTCAACCGGCGAATCAGTTCTTCGGTCTTTCCGGAGAACATTGAGCCGCAGATGACTTCTATTCTTCCTCTCCGGCAAGTCTCTGCTTTGTGGTCTTCTGAGAAAACAACCATAGGTATATCTTTAACTGTAATGAAATAGTTACTGTTGTGTCTGCAAAATTACAACTTGTGTTTCAAATGTCACTATTTTGGCTACCTGAATTTCTTGCAGGTGAGAAAAAGAGATAGAAAGGTGAAACATCTGTTAAATATTAATCTGATTTCATGGATGGATGCAAAATCTTTCTACCTTTGCTTGTAAAGACAATAAAAAGCCATGGGAAAACTATATGTAGTGCCTACTCCGGTAGGAAATTTGGAAGACATGACATTCCGTGCCATCCGCGTTCTGAAAGAAGCTGACTTGATTCTGGCAGAGGATACACGTACTTCCGGTATCCTGCTGAAACATTTTGAAATCAAGAATGCCATGCAGTCTCATCACAAATTCAATGAGCATCAGACTGTAGAGAAAGTGGTGGAACGTATCAAGGCTGGTGAAACTGTCGCTTTGATCTCGGATGCAGGTACACCGGGTATCTCTGATCCGGGTTTTCTGGTGGTACGTGAATGTGTAAGAAACGGAATCGAGGTGCAATGCCTTCCAGGAGCTACGGCTTTTGTTCCGGCACTGGTCGCTTCAGGTTTGCCTGATGAACGTTTCTGTTTTGAGGGATTTCTTCCGCAGAAAAAGGGGAGGATGACTCGCCTGACCGCATTGAAAGAGGAAACCCGGACTATGATTTTTTATGAGTCGCCTTATCGGTTGGTCAAGACCTTGACTCAGTTCATCGAATATTTCGGTCCGGAACGTCCGGTTTCTGTATGTCGGGAAATTTCCAAGGTACATGAGGAAAGTGTACGGGGAACACTACAAGAAGTGGTAGCTCATTTTACTGAAAATGAGCCACGTGGCGAAATTGTCATTGTGCTAGGAGGAAAAGAAAACTAAATTATAAATCTAAACTGTAATGTTATGAAGAAAGTTGTGTTATTTTCATTATGTGCCGCTGCATTCATGGCGTCATGTAACCAAACCTCTCAGACTAATAAAGATGCCTTGCAGGCTCAGAATGATTCATTAATGCTGGAACTTTCTAACCGCGATGCAGAACTGGATGAAATCATGGGTTCGTTCAATGAAATCCAGGAGGGTTTCCGCGAAATCAACGAAGCTGAGAACCGGGTAGATTTACAGGGAGGAGCTATCGAAAGCCAATCTGTATCTGATAAGATTAAAGAAGATATCCGTTTCATCAGCGAGAAACTGAAGGCAAATCGTGAGCAGATAGCCAAACTGGAGAAGCAGTTGAAGAACAGCAGTTATCAGTCTGCCCAACTGAAAAAGGCCATCAAGAATCTGACTGATGAACTGGCAGCCAAACAACAGCAGATTGAAACATTGCAGGCAGAATTGGCTTCGAAAAATATACGTATCGCCGAACTTGACGAAGCTGTAGTAGACTTGAATAAGAATGTGGATGAACTGAGCGCTGAGAATGAAGCCAAGACCAAAACTGTAGAAGCACAGGATCAGGCTTTGAATACGGCATGGTATGTGTTCGGTACGAAGTCGGAACTGAAAGATCAGAAGATTCTGGAAAAAGGCGATGTGCTGAAAAATCAGGATTTTAACAAGGACTACTTTACTAAAATCGATATTCGTGTAGACAAGGAAATCAAGCTCTATTCCAAGCGTGCGGAACTGTTGACCAATCATCCGAGCGGGTCGTATGAACTGGTTAAAGATGATAAAGGACAGTTGACGCTGAAGATTACCAATCCGAAAGAATTCTGGAGTGTATCTCGCTATCTGGTTATCCAGGTACGTTAAGAAACGATGTCTGATTACATAAATGATAATAGAACGAGGCGTGCTTGGTTTCCAGGCGCGCCTTTTTTGAGTACCGATGAAGTATAAGAGCATTTTTATCGATCTGGACGACACGCTGTGGGCGTTTACGGAGAACGCACGTGATACCTTCGAGGATATGTATCACCAATATCGGTTTGAGCGTTATTTTCAGTCGTTCGATCATTTCATGAAACTTTACACGCCGAAGAATCTGGAATTATGGGAATTGTACGGACGTCATGAAATCAGTAAGGATGAATTGAATGCACGTAGGTTTGCGTATCCTTTGCTTCAGGTTGGGGTAGACGATCCGTTACTGGTGAAGACATATTCGGACAACTTTTTTGCTGAAATTCCTTACAAGCAGAAGCTTATGCCTCATGCTATGGAAGCATTGGAGTATCTTTCCGGTAAATACCGGCTTTATATTCTTTCCAACGGATTCCGTGAATTGCAGGAACAGAAGATGCGTTCGGCAGGCATCTTGCGTTATTTCCGCAAGATTGTATTGTCCGAAGATATCGGTGTACATAAGCCTTTTCCGGCTATTTTCAATTTTGCCATGTCGGCTACACAATCGGAGTTCCGTACTTCACTCATGATTGGTGATAACTGGAAGAATGACATTGTCGGTGCCCGGGAAGTAGGAATGGGTCAGGGATATTACTGTCCGGATGCTGAACCGTCTGTACTTGAATTTCAGCCTACCTTCCTGTTGAGGGGTTGGGGGGG